>CAYYBI010000152.1:0-18357 GCA_964469835.1 uncultured Rhodospirillaceae bacterium | reverse complement strand
TCGCGGCTGGCCTTCCCTTGACGATATCGTGTCGACAAAAGAAACGGCGATCGGCGACGGCGCCATCATCGCCGCGGGCTCGGTTGTCAGGTACAACGTGCCGGACGGCGTGCTTGCCGCCGGCAACCCGGCAAAGACCGTTCGCGAGCGGCCCAGCCCAACCGTGTTCGGCGAACCGGGAGAAGAGTAACGCGTATAATTCGCCCAATTCATACGGGTCATACGGGCAACCAACACACGCCGCATCAAGACGCTACGAGCGTTTTGGGATGCCGTAGATATAGCGGGTGTTCACCTCTGCCTCGTTGCCGTCCGGATCGATCATGAACAGGGCGCGCCCTGTGCCCCGCTCTCCATAGGGACCGCGGGTGAAATACCGGTCGCCGGCAAATTTCTCGAGAATTTGATCGAAACCGTCTTCCGTAACCGTCATCGCAAAATGAAGCGGGCCGCCGCCCTGGTGCCGGCCCGTATGATTTTCGATTTGCAGCACGATATGGCCCCGTTCGGTCTGCAGATACGTCCGCTCGCCGTCTTGCTTGCCGATGGGTATACCGAGAATGCCGTGATAGAAATCCAGCGCCTTTTCCATATCCCTGACCTTCAGGAAAATTTCCTCGATGCCGACGATGTTCATGGCTAATGGTGCTCCGCTGTTCGACCGCACGCGACTTTCGCACTGGTCCCGACACAAACCGTATCGTGAATTGAGAAATTGACAACCCGGTCTTCCCGGCAGGGATGGCGTCCGTGCCCGCCTCACGCCTTGAACGCGGCGACCGCCTTTTCGTCGAATTTCAGGCCCAGCCCCGGCTTGTCCGGCAGGATGAGTTCGCCGTTTTCGACTTCCGGCGTCTCCTCGTACAGCGCGAGCGTCCACGGCATGTATTCCACGGTCAGCCCGTTCGGACATGCGGCGACCACATGCACCAGGATTTCCGGCATCACGTGACTGACGACCGGCAGGTTGAACGCCTCCGCCATGCCGGCGACCTTCATCCATTGAGTGACGCCGCCGACCCGAACAATGTCTATCATGACGATATCGACCGACCGCGCCTCAATCATCTGACGGAAGGGCGCGATGCCGTAGAGGTATTCGCCACCGGCAATCGGCGTGTTCAAGGCGGCGGTGACGCGGGCGAGCCCCTGGTAGTCGTCCGCGGTGGTCACGTCCTCGAGCAAGAACAGGCCGACATCCTCGACGCGGCTGCCTATATCGATCGCCTGTTCCGGCCGCCAGCGCTGATTGATATCGCACATCAGCTTGATGTCCGGGCCGATCGCTTCGCGCACCACGCGGACGCGGCGCATCTCGTCGGCCGGCGTCGGATTGCCGGGCAGCGCCATCTGGGTCTTCATTTCCCGGAAGCCCTTCTGCACCAGGATTTGCGCAGCGCGCTGCGCCTGATCATCCGTCAGGCCGCGCCGCAACGCGCCGGACGCATAGGTGGGTACACGGTCCCGGTGTCCACCCAGCAACTTCCAGAGCGGCTGCTCCAGCGCCTTGCCCTTGATGTCCCACAGGGCCACGTCGATTGCCGAGAGCGCCAGGGTGAAAATACCTCCCGGCCCCGCCGACTCGCCAACGGCCCGTAATGTTTCGATAATCGCTTCGACCCGCATCGGGTCGGCGCCAACGGTCAATTCACAAAGTTCCTCGACCGCGGTACGCAGGCTGCCGGTCATCTTGCCACCATAGAAAGTCACGCCAATGCCTTCGAGCCCGTTATCCGTTCGGAGCCGCAGAATAATCACGTCCCGAAAGCGGTCGCGGCCCCCGTCCCGCATATTCGCCAGCGGCTCGTCTTCCGGCACCTTCAACGTGGTCGCTTCATAGCTGGCGATTTTCATAGCCTCTCCCTTCGGTGTTCCGACGTATGAGGTCAAAATCTAACACAGGGCGAGCGCCGCTGTTTAGACCGGCACGATTTGGGGAATAATTTGCCAAACGAAGATAATGCGAACGCTGCCAAGATACGGTTGAGGGATATCGTGGCTATTCGATGCGGCTAGACACGGCACGTTCAGCTAGCGTGTCTTGAGCTTTGTCTGCACATAGTCGCCGGTCGCGGCAACGAGCGCGCCGATATCTTCCTGAAATGCCGTGAATTGTTCGCCTTTCTGGATAGGTTTCCTGGCGGAATAACAATCACTGCTGATTTCGATCTGGATGCTATGACGCTGCCGATCCGGGGCGCTGTAGCGGCAAATCAGAGATTGTCCTGCATAGGGTTTATTGATGCTAACGCTGTAGCCCAGGTTCGATATCGTGTCCGCGATGAATTCGACGAACTCCGGCGCGGAGGTTTGACCAAACCGATCGCCAAGAATGAAGTCGGCATTGGGCTGCTCCGCCCAGTGGTTCGTGCGCGAACACGAATGACAATTGACGTGCCAGACACCGCCAAACCGGTCGTATAGCGCATCAAGCGATTTCTTGAGTTCCGCGTGATAGGGCCGATAGTATTTCTCAATCCGCTTCCGGATCTCCGCCACCGATAATTTTTGGTCATAGAAGATCTTGCCGCCACGGGTGCGCGATCGAACGAGCCCGTTCCAGACTTCTTTCCGTCCCTGCCTCACCTCACCCGGCCACGGTGCATCGAGCATCGAGGGGTCGATATCGATTTCGTATCGATTGAGATCGATATATGCCCGTGGGAAAAGCGCGGCGAGCAATGTCGCGCCGTGATGGGGCGCGGCGGCATAGAGTTCATCTACATAAAAATCGGCGCCCCCTCGTATGAGCGCCGGATCGCACACGAATTCGAAATCATTGGGAATCTCGAGGCCGCTATGCGGGGAATCGAATACCAGCGGCAATGGATCGGCAACCGGGTCCTTCCGCCACAAAACACGCGGAAGCAGGTGGGAAACAGTCAAGGCGTTCTCCCGGTTATTTCATGCTCGCGTTGGTCGGCTCCCGCTTGCAGAGGCAGTGAGGTCGCCACAAAAATTCTAGGCGAGGACCAGCAAGGTGTCCATAAAGGTGCCCCGCTACCTCCTTGGAAAAACCACCTTGTGTGTCCCGAGTGCGTCGTCCATCATCCCCCGACGGAGAGACGTTCGCGTGACAATTCGCCATTTTGAGATTGATTGTCGAAGAAGTGGCGTGCGCCTTGATCGCCGTCTGGGTCGGATCGGCCCGGCGGCTTTGTCTCCGCTTCAATTGAATGCACTTCAGGGAGATTGAGTGAAATGAAGCTTATTGCTGTTACCACATCGTCGCTGGCGCTTGCCGGACTGGCTTTCGCCGGTGTGACGATCCCAACGACCGCAGAGGCGGCGACGAAGGCCTGCGACGAGGCCAAAACCACCTGGCGGTTTTCGTTCTGGGGCAAACGCCGCGCCTTCACCGAGGCCATGGAATATGTGACCAAGCGGGTGTCGGACCAGACCTGCGGTAACTTCAAGATCCGCCTCTACTATGGCGAGCAGCTGTCGAAGAGTAAGGAAAACCTCGACAGTATCTCGGTCGGCGCGATCGATGCCACGTCGTTCTGCGCGGCCTATCATCCGGGCAAGAACCGACCGCTGAACGTGCTGGATCTGCCATTCCTGCCGTTGGCGAATTTCGACGTCATGCGCCGGGTGCATGATGCGGTCTACGCGCATCCCGCATCGAAGAAGGCGCTGGCGAAATGGAATGCGGTGATCTACATGTCCAATATTCTGCCGCAATACGAATATATGGGCCGCGGCAAGCCGCCGAAATCGGTAAAAGACTTCAAGGGGCTGCGGCTGCGGGCCCTCGGCGGCATGGGCCGTTCGGCAAAGGCGATCGGCGCCGTGCCGACGACAATGCCGGCACCGGAGACCTATACCGCCCTGCAACGCGGCACGGTCGATGCGATCGGCTTCCCGTTCACTTACAGTTTCTCCGCCTACAAGCTGGATGAAGTCGCCGACTGGTACACGACGAACATGTCGCTCGGCTCGGTGACTTGCCCGACCGTCTTCAACAAGACCGCTTATGAAAAACTTCCCGCGAGCTACAAGAAAATTCTCGCCGAAGCGGTACCCGGCGCATACGACGCGCTGAAAGCGAATTATGCCGCGAAAGACAAGGCGAACTTGGCCAGATGGGGAAAATCCAAGATGAAGGCCATCAAAATTCCAGAAAATGAAATGGCTGAATTCCGTCGGATCGGCGGCGAGCCGCTCTGGAAAGCCTGGGTTGAGGAGAATAAGGGCCAAATTCCGGCACAGGAACTCCTCGACCTCGTCCTGAAGACGGCAAAGCAATAGGAAACTGACATGATACGCCGGACGTTTTTCAGATAAGCGCACCGGCCTGAGTTACCTGGAGGGCGTCCATCGTGACGCCCTCTTTTTTTGTGCCACCGAACTTTGCGGCGGCAAACCCAAATCGCCGAACGGAATCTCCATCCGATGGGCCGGCCGGATTCCGGCGGTATTTTCCTGAACGGCGAGACGTGGGACAATCGGACAACCGCGATCACCGGCTGCGGCGGGGCGAATCGGCGGATTCAACTAAAAACCAGGCGCAAGGATTAAGTCATCATGGTTCAACCGGTAAACACGGAAGACGCGGCGCAAGAATACGACTACGTGATTGTCGGAGCGGGGTCGGCGGGCTGCGTCGTCGCCAACCGGCTGAGCGAAAGCGGCGCTTACCGCGTCCTGCTGATCGAGGCCGGCGGCCGCGATTCGAACTACAAGATCCATATCCCGCTGATGGTGGCGCATCTGCTCAAGGATAAGAAATTCACCTGGCCCTTCATGACCGAGCCGCAAGCCCATTTGCACAACCGCGAGCAGCTCTGGTCGCGCGGCCGCGTTCTCGGCGGCAGCAGTTCGATCAACGGGAACGTGTACGTCCGCGGCGATCCCGCCGAATTCGACGCCTGGAGTTCGCAGGGCTGCGACGGTTGGAGCTACGCGGAGATGCTGCCCTACCTGAAGCGCCTTGAGGATTTTCCCGATGGCGATCCCGCGCAAAGGGGAACCGGCGGGCCGATCGGTGTGACCGACCTGAAAAATTTCGACGCCCTGGCCGATGCGTTCGTCGATGGGTGCCACGAGGCCGGGTACGAACGCAATGCCGACTATAACGGCGGCAGCTACGGCGGAGCGTCCTACCTGCAATACTCGACCCGCCGGGGATTCCGCAACAGTACCGCCGTCGGGTACCTGAAACCGGCGCGCCGCCGGCGAAACCTTAAAGTGCTGACCGATGCGGAGGTCACCCGGGTCCTGTTCGACGGCAACCGCGCCACCGGCGTCGAGTACATGCGCGGCGACAAGATCGAGCGGGTTCGCGCGCACCGCGAAACCGTGCTCTCCGCCGGGCCGATCCAGTCGCCGAAACTGCTGGAGCTGTCCGGCATCGGTCAGCCGGATATTCTGAATGAATTTGGCATTCCCGTCGTTCATGCGCTGCCGGGCGTCGGCGAAAACCTCCACGATCATCCTAACACCCGGGTCACTTTCGAGTGCACGCAGCCGATCACGATCAACGACGTGTTGCAACGCCCGCTGGTCAAGCTGCGCGAAGGATTGAAATTCCTGCTGTTCGGCAAGGGACTCCTTTCGATTTGCTCGGCAACCGCGCATACGGTCATGCAGAGCCAGCCCGGCGTCAACCAACTCGATTTGAAAATTCAGATGCAGCCGTTCTCGGGCCGCGATCGCTACGCGCGCACCCCGCAGGACGGTCTGGATCCGTTTTCCGGATTCACGATCGGCGTGATGGCCCTGCAGCCGAAGTCGCGCGGTACCTTGCATATCGCATCGGCCGATCCGCTGCAGCATCCACGCATCGACCCCAACTACCTTGCCAACCCGGCAGACGCCAATGTGCTGCTGGCCGGGATCAAGGCGATCCGCACGGTTACCGAATCGCCGGCGTTGCAAAAGCTCATCGTGCGCGAAACGCGGCCCGGACCGGAGGTGACCGGTGACGACGAGCTGATGCACTACATCCGCGAGACGACCCAGACAACATGGCATGTGGTCGGTACCTGCAAGATGGGCCGGGACGACATGGCGGTGGTGGATCCCGATTTGCGCGTCCGCGGTGTGGCCGACTTGCGGGTCATCGATTCATCGATCTTTCCGACCATTCCTTCATCGAATACCAACGCCCCCACCATCGCGGCCGCTGAAAAGGGCGCGGACCTGATCCTCAAGGGGCCGGCCCAGGCCAGAGCGGCGGATTAGGCACGCCGGATCGCCCCTCAAGCTCCCGGGAACGGGTCCTCCATGCCCGGCGCGAGCGGCACTTCGAACGCGTTCAGCGTGATGCACACGGTAGTGTAATAAGCGACGGTGGCGACCAGTTCGACCAGCTGCGTCTCGCCGATTGCATCGCGCGCGCGGGCATAGACGGCATCCTCAACCCACCGGGCAAGCACCAATTGCCGGCAAAAATCGTAGATTATTTCGTCGTGCGGATCGTCGAACGCCGGCCGTTCGCCCTTGCGGAGCGCCTCGATGACTGCCTCGGACAATCCCGCTTTGCGCGCAAACGGTGTCTGCGCGGCAAACTCGAATTTGGCTTGATGAAATTGGCCGACGACACAGCTCGCGATCTTTTTCAGTCGCTCCGGGCATTCGGTGTCGAACCGCACCGCCGCGCCCAGTGACTGCGCGGGGCCGCCGAGTTGGGGCGCCTTGATGTAGGCGGCATAGGGGCCGTTGAAGCCCAGCTTGCCGCGCGGCGGACGGTTGATCGCGTCGTAGACCGCGCGTTGATCCGCGGTCAAACTCTCGAGCGCCATTGGCGCCAGTCGCGATTGGGATGAGGGCATGGGAACTCCTGCCTTATTGCGTTTCTACAAAAATACTTCGGACTGGAATCCGCATCACCGCCTCACTCGATCGAACCGTCGACCTCGACAAGCAGGCAGCCGAATATTTCGCCGGATTCGACCGATTTATGCGCGTCGCGCATTTCTCCGAATGGCACGGGTCCGACAATCCTGTGCGACAGCACGCCGTCCGTGAGACAGGTTGTAATGTCGCGGAAGGCGTGATCCCGGCGGGGCTGAGGCAGCGAGTAGATACCATAGGGCCGCATGGTGATGCATTTCTGCATAATGTCGCGGAAATTCGGCAGCGTTGGTTCCGCCGCGCCGCCATCATTCGCGTAATCGGTGATGACGCCGTTCACCGCCATAATTTTCGGTACGATCCGAATTGTGCACGCGAAAGCGACGTCGAGGATGTGATCGACGCCGCGGCCATTTGTAATTTCCAGCACCTGCTCCGTAAGAGTGCCGCTGTTGTAGTCAAACGCATGATCGGCCCCGAGCGATTTGACATAGGCGATCTTGTCGTCGTTGCCCGCCGTGCCGATTACGGTCGCGGCGCCGGCCCATTTCGCCAACTGGACGCCATAGGCACCGACCCGGCCGGATGCGCCCGAGACCATGACGAATTTGTCCGTAAGCGGTCCATCGGTAAATAGCCCGCAATGTGCCGTTACCGCCGGCACGCCGAGACAGGCGCCATCCTTCAGGCCGGCATTGTCCGGCAGACGGATCGCCTGATTTGACGGAAGCACGGTGAATGTCGCGGCGGTGCCCGTGGCGCGTCGTGACTGCGCGCCGAATATCCACACCCGTTCCCCGATGCGCGTCGCATCAACTCCGTCGCCCACCTTGTCGATTACCCCACTGCCATCGTTGTTCGGAATGATCCGGTCGAACAGCGCCAGTTCGCGGCCCGTCTCCCGGCGCTTCACGTCCGTCGGATTGATCATCGAATAGGCGACACGAACGCGGACTTCGCCCGCACTGGGTTCCAGATCCCGCAGCGTGCCGGTCTGCAAGACGTCAACCGGCCCTGATTTCTCGTACCACCATGCATCCATCGAACACTCCTAAGTTCCAGAAATCTGTCTATGTGTGCTTTGAAGCGCATAACGCTTGCCGAGTTGCGGCAACATTCGCCGGCGTCTGCGCATGTGCCGCATGATCCAATGCGGCCGGTCAGCGCCAAGCGCGCGGCACAATTGCTTCCGCATTCGGCATACCGAACTGCATTGCCAACCACGACAGGAAGGCAAGACCGTCCTTGTAGTCGGATTGCTCCGACTCGCGCAATACTGCGTGGGCGGCCTCGGCCAGCGGGGCCAAAACGGTGCCGTCCAGATCCGAACCCGACGGCCCTGCCAAGACCAACCGCGATGCCGAAACGGCCGGCGCGAAGGCGCGCAGGTCGTACAGCGCCAGCGTCCGGTAGATGGCATCAAATTCGGCCGGCGTCTGACGCAAGTGATCGGCGATCTCGGCGCGCGGATAGGCACCGCCCGTTGGCGGCGCGCCGAAAAATAGTTCGGGCCCAGCCGCTACATGAGTCGCGGCGTTGCCAAGAGCAGCAGTCACGAACGCCAGATCATTACCGACGACGGCGATCCGCGCCGGGTCGACATTCTCCTGGGCGGCAAGAAACTCCAACCCTCGAACACAATCCGCGACGACCCCCCGGAATATATAGGCGCCCGGATCCGCTATGCCCGTGGTCAGCCACCCGGGGAAATCGGCGGCGAACGGCTTGTCCGCATTGCGCTGACCCCGCGCGGCGATGGAAAGGGTGATAACGTGCCGGCGCAATTCATTCGACGTTCCCTGCGGAAAGGGCTGCACGACGCTGTGATAGCGGGGCGTGTAATAGATCGCAGGGAATGGCCCGGTGCCCTTTGGAATGCTCAAAAATCCGAAAATCCGGTACGGGCCGAGGCTGGTCAGGCGGACACCATAAAGCGTGGCAAAATCCGTCGTGCGCAGCGGAATGGGCGTCACTTCCGCGGCCATGCAAAATTCACCGAGGGTGTCCAAAGTGTCCCGCCAATAAGGTTCGAATTCAGGCGGAGCCGTATACATCAGGCGCCCCCCGTATTCTGTAAATGGCGGGCGAAGAATTCGGCGGCGACAGGAGTATGTAGGTGGGCGCCCGCCTCGTGGCCCTGGTCCGGATATGGATACAGCGTCTTGTCCGGCGAGCTGATGGCTTCAAAGACGGTGCGGCCCGTATCCGGCGGACAGATGTTGTCGCGCAGGCCGATATTCATGATTAACGGGCACGTGACCTTATCGGCAAAATTCAAGCCGTCGAAATAGCTGAGCGTTTGCATGACCGCGTCACGGCTAGCCGGATAGGCATTCAGGTAGTCGTTGATTTCCTGATACGGGTAGGTGTCGGTCAGGTGAATGGCGTCCCTGACCGCGCAGAGAAACGGCGCCCCCGCCGAGGCGGCCTTAATCTCGGGCCGCAGCGCGGCCGTGACGACCGTCAGCCCGCCGGATTGACTGCTGCCGACCATGCCGACCCGCGCCGGATCAATTTCCGGACGGGACAGCAGAACGTCGAGACCACGCCACGAATCCGCATAGAGACCGCGATAAGAATAGGTGTGCCGGTCGACGATGTTGTGCGTGAGCAGGTTCGGGATGCCAGGATTGAATTGATGGCTGCTGTGCAATTTTCCGCGCGCCGCGACGTTTAGAACGGCATACCCGCGCCGCGCCCAATCGGACGGAATCCGCGGGTCGCTTTGATAGCCCGGCAAAGTCAGAAGCGCCGGCAGATTTCCCGTGAATTCGGCCGGCCGGCAATACCAGCCGGCGATGCGGATGTGATCCAGGCTGTTGAAGAAAATCTCGTACACCGAGACCTCGTTCGTGGACCGGAGGGAATCGGCGACAATCTCCGCCGCCAACGGAATCTCATCGGCCTGTCGGCGGACGTCCTCCCAGAATGCGTCAAAGTCGGCGGGTTTATTCGGCATCTTTGTTGGGTCGGTCTGGCTGAAGGTGCATCGAGTTTAGCACGCGACGCCCCCGGTCCGTCACCTTGACGGTGTCCCTCGCCGGGGACTAGCGTTTTTCCTGCGTCAACAGGGAGGAAGCGAATGTCAATCTTCGTCATCGGCGGAACCGGCTTCATCGGCCATCGTCTTGTCCGTCTGCTCGCCGCACAGGGACAGACGGTTACCTGCATGGATATCAACCCGGGCGCGCATTCCTTCGCCGATCTCGGCGTGCAGGTCACTTCGGTTCGGGGCGACGTGACACAGTTCGACGATGTCATGGCCGCAATGACCGCGGCACAGCCGGAGCGCGTGATCAACCTCTCCTACCTGCTCGGCTCCGATCATCCACCGCATGTCGCGATGAAGCTCAACATTGTCGGCATGGATAACTGCTTCGAAGCGGCGCGGCTACTCGGCGCGAAACATACGGTGTATGCCAGCTCACTGGCCGTGAACGGCAAGCAGATGCATTACGGCGACCGCCCGGTGACCGAAGCGGACGATGTGCACGGCGAATACCAGTACGCCAAGCACAAGATCGTCAACGAGTGGCAGGCGCAGGATTACACGGAAAAATTCGGCATGCTCATCACCGGCGTCCGCCCCGCCAACGTTACAGGGCCGGACAAGGTACGCGGTTCGATCGATCACGTAAACATCATCACCGAACCGGCGCGCGGCAACGCGATTACGTTCCCCTTCAAGGACGCGATGCGATGCCCGATCCATGTTGACGACATCGCGGAAGTCTTCGCCCGCGTGCTGATGGCGGAAAATCCGGAGCACCCGGTCTATAATTCTGGCGGGGAGTCGATCAGCCTGGGCGACATTGCCGACATCGTGCGCGGCTACCTGCCGGATGCGCCGATCGCCTTCGACAAAGATACCGGGGGCAAGAACGTCTCGGGCAATTACAGAATCGACAACGCACGATTGGTGCAGGAGTTCGGCGTCCAATACCGGCCCTATCACGAACGCGTTCTGCAAATCATCAACGAAGTCCGGCGCGACAACGGCCAACCGCCGCTGGAATAAATCCGGAGCCACGATCGCCGGACCGGAAACCGGCGGCAGTCCTATCGCCTTTCCGCCCGGGTCCTGCCCAACGCCTCGATGAGCGGCGCCAGCGACGGCGCATCGTCCAGCCCCTGAGCCAAAGCGAAGATTTTCTCCGCCAAGGACCGATCGATTGCCATGTCGCAGCAATCCATGAACTTGGCGATGAGGCGATCTTTGGAGAACCAGCGTTCCGGTTTGCCCATCGCGAGCGGCACCAGTTCCTCCTGTTGCTGTCCGTCCAATGTCTCGATCGTGACAACCGCGCCAAACTCGGTGTTCCCGGCAACGCGGTCGTCGAGTTCCATGACGACCTTCTCGGTCAGCCCCGAGGCGTTGATCCGCGCAAGCGCGGCATCGGTGAATGTACCCAGATTAACGTCCCCGTCGAGCAGCGCCGCCGCGACGCAATACCCCATGCAGAACTTGCCCTCCAGCGGGGTTGTCGCGCGATCGCACACCATGGGTTCGAAATGCATGTCGGTGACACCGACACGAACCTGGCGGATCGCCTCCGGCCCACCCTCTATCCTGTCGCGCAGGCGGACCGCCGCCTCGATGGGCGGATGCGCCGCGCCGCAGGCCGGGTATGGCTTCAGTGCGAGCCCGAATTCGGTGAGGATTTCCAGCGGATCGCCCCAGGTGGCGAAATGCTCGGCCGCAATGTTCTGGTGGTGATTGAAAACTTCCGCAAATCCAAAACGATTCTCCAAAATATCGACGCTTGCGGTGATTCCCTCACGTGCCATCAGGGCGGCGAGCACGCCATTCCGTGACGCATAGCCCGCATGCAGCGGCTTGGTCATGGTACCGAAATTGGCCCGCAGCCCGCTTGAACCCGAGGCCGCCATTCCCAACGCCATTGCGAAGGGTTCCGCGTCCAGCGACAGTACCGAGGATGCAGCGACCGCCGCGCCGAGGCTGCCGAATGTCGCGGTCGGATGCCAGCCGTTGCGGTAATGCGCGGTGTTCAGCGCCCGGCCCAGCTTGCTGACGATTTCGATGCCCAGGATATAGGCGGTGATGGCCGCGCCGCCGGAAATTTCGGCGCGACCGGTCATCGCCAGGATCGCCGGCACGAGCGACGCGCTCACATGCGCGTAGGCAGGATGGGTGCCATCATCGTAGTCGATCGCATGGGCGAGCGCACCATTGTAGAGGGCGGAGTCATGCGGCGATGCGAAACCGCCCGTACCGACCAGCGGGATTGCGGTGCCGCTGGCGGTATCCGGAATCTGCCCGACAATTCGGCTGAGCTTTCGCGCGACCGGCTCGTTCGCGCCCGCAATCATACATCCAATACAGTCCGTGATCGCATCGACCACCATGGCGCGGGCGCGCGGCGGAAAAGGCTCTTCGCGGCATTGCATGGCAAAGGCGACAAAACTGCGCGTCGCGTCGATCATAGCGGAGATGCCCGCCGCAGCCGAGACATTGCCCCTGCACTTGCCACCGGCAGCTTCCGTATGCCTACCCCGTGATACGCGCGACCGGAGAACCTCTCATTTTGAAACGTCATGCTCCCCCTCGATTGCAACCATTGGAAAAGTTCATTCTGGCGGTCCTGTCAGGCACGGGCAATTCCTTGTTTTACCGGGGATTGCCGCAAGACGGGTTTGCATTAGACTGGCCGCAGAACCCATTTTTCGTTCGCTCATGACACTGCGTCCAGTCAGGACAATGATTGGACCTGTCGTTTCTGAGATTATGCATGCCTATGGGGTCGGGGAATGAGGCAAGTCCCACGATCCATAAACAGGACAATGGTCAATGACACACGCGACGGCACTTGTTGGATATTTGCATGAGTTGACCAGCGTGCCGTTACAGGACGACCTGTCCGGTCGCACGCGCAGGGTTCTGCTCGACACGCTTGGATGCGGTCTTTACGGCGCGGGCAAGCGCTGGACTCAAATTCTTGTCGAGGCTACGCCGCAGGCCGCCGGAGACGCAACGGTCCTTGGCTACGCCGGAAAGCTGCCGCCGTCAGCAGCCGCGCTCATCAATGGAACGGCGGCGCATGGCTTCGAACTCGACGATTTCATTGTCGGGTCGTTCACCCATGCGGGAGCGCCTGTCATCTCGGCCGCGCTCGCCGTGGCGGAAACAGAAAACGCGAGCGGTGAACGGCTGCTGGGCGCGATCCTCGCCGGCTACGAGATGATGGGGCGGCTGGGTCTGGCGATGGGCCATCAGCGCGCCGAACAGGGCCTCCACTATACGGGTCAACTCGGTGCGGTCGGCGCTGCCGTGGCCGCCGGCGTGGTACGAGCCTTCGATACGGATCAACTCCGCAATACGATTGGCATTGCCGCCTCGATGGGCGGCGGAATCAAGGCATTTGCCCAAGGCACCGGCGGCATGGTGAAGCGTCTGCACGCAGGGCGCGCCGCAGAAGCAGGTGTCCTCGCGGCGGATCTTTCCGATCGAGGTTTTTCCGGGCCAAAGGATGGCCTCGATGGCGACTTCGGCCTGATCTTCGCCGCAGGCGGCGACGATGCAGAGCCCGCCAAGCTATCGGACGGGCTCGGTCAGGCCTTCATGATTCACCGCAACTGGACGAAGCTCTACCCCTGTTGCGCCGCCTTACATGCGGCCTGCCAGGGTATCGAAGAATTGCGTGCCGAGCATGGCTTGGCACTGGACACCATCGCCCGCGTTAAGCTCGGGGGCAGCCAGAGAACGTCAATCCAGAACGGCAGCCGCACCATCGAAGATACGATGGCGGCGCAGTACAGCGGACCCTTTGCCGGTGCCTTGGCGCTGGTGGGCAATGCGATGGAGCCAGCCGGGTACGTCCCGACCGCGGTCGCGAACGATGAATTTCGCTCCGCGATGGATCGCATCGAAATGGTCTGCGATCCCGAGGTTGACGCGGCCTATCCGGCAACACTTGGCGCCCGTGTCACGATCGAGCTCGTCGACGGAACGCAGCACGATCGCCTGATCTTGCATCCAAAGGGAACGGCGAAAGCTGGTGTTTCGACGGTGGATGTTGAGAGTAAATTCCGACTTCTCGCGGGTACTAGAATGCGTGGCAAAGCCGTGGAGGATGTAATCGAGGCTGTCCAGGAAATTGAGCGCTCCGACGGTCTGGGACGGTTGAGTAGCGCCGTCCGGAATATAACCGATGCCGCCTGACACGCCGCAGCTAAATTTAGGTCGTTTCCATTACCTGACTAAAGGACAGTCGTTTGAGTGCAAGGAAAGTTGAGCCGGACAAAATCCTGGCCGGAATCGCCGACTACGTTCTGCAAGACGATGTGATCGACGACAAGACCGTCTGTATCGCCCATCTCGCTTTTATGGATTTTCTCGGATGCGCTTTTGCGGCGCTGGACGAACCCGATTGCCAGCGTCTGATCCGGCCGCTTGTGCCCGGGATGTCCGTCGCCGGCGGGGCGCGCATCCCGGGCACAGGCTACGAGCTTGATCCAGCGGCGGCCGCCTTCGGGTTCAGCGCGCTCGGCCGGTGGCTCGACTACAACGATAGCTGGTTCGGAAAGGGCGGTGGCGGACATCCCTCCGACATGTTCGGCGCGCTCCTCGCAATGGGCGACCATCTATCGCGAAAGGGCCGCGGCGCACGTGCGCCGACGATGAACGAGGTGCTGGTCGCCGGGGCCAAGGCATACGAGATTATGGGACTGCATTTGCAGATGAACGAATTTGGCGGCTTCGATTTCACCGGCCCGCTGAAGGCGGCCTGCGCCGCAGTGTTGACCCGCATGCTCGGCGGCGGCTTCGATGATATCGTGGCGGCCGTGTCGCAGGGCTGGGTCGACGGACAGCCGCTCCGGATTGTCCGTTCACCCCGGACCGGGCCGCGCAAGAACTGGGCGTCGGCGGATGCCGCATCCCGAGCAGTCTGGCTGGCGATGAAAACGATGGACGGGGAAAGCGGTTATCCCGAAGTACTGACGACGCCCGTCACCGGTCTTTACGACTCAGAACGCAACGGCGAACCCTTCGTTTTCAACAGGAGTTTCGGCAGCTTCGTGATGGATACGATCCAATTCAAGGTTTACCCGGCGCAATTCCGTACACAGACCGCGCTCGAGGCGGCCATTACGCTTCATCCGCACATCGGGGACCGGCTTGCGGAAATCGAGCGCGTGGAGATCGAAACCCACGAACGCACGATCCACACGGTGGACAAGACAGGCGAATTGGGCGGCCCGGCGGACCGCGACCACTGCCTGCAATACATCGTCGCGATTGGCCTGATCTTCGGCGAATTGCGCTACAGCCATTATGGTGACGCCGTTGCGGCGGACCCGCGCGTCGACGCGTTGCGTGATCGGATGCTGGTCCGCGAAAACCCGGAATTCACGCGCGGCTATCAGGATCAGTCGATCAAAACCGACGCCAACGCGGTGCAGATATTTTTCACCGACGGCACATCCACGAAGCGCGTCGAAGTGCTCTATCCGATGGGCGATCCGGTCCGGCGCCAAGAGGTTCTGCCGGTGCTGGCGCGCAAGTTCAGGGAAAACCTGTCCGGACGCCTCCCCGACGCCAAAGCAAAAGCCCTGGTCAGCTTGTATGACAATTTCGATAGATTTTCGAAATTGCCGGTAGACCGGTTCGTCGATCTAACGATCCCGGATGGCACCGCATGAAGGGCCTCCGGCGCGGGGAAGAGCAGGCTCGTCAACGCCCTGTGGCAGATCGGCGTGCAGCACATCCAGGCCGGTTCAAGACGGGACGGTATCGGGCCCCGCGAGAATTCCGCGAAACACCTTGAAATTAGGACGTTTTGGCCGGCGCAGTGCGCCGTTGGAACGGCCCCTTAATCGTCGATCTCATCACTCCTCTTCACCGGCCGGGCCGGCGCCGGTAAATTCCTCGAACATCCCCGTGTCCTTGAGAAGCCCCCCCGGACCGTCGCTTTCCGTGCCCTCGGGAGGAGAGATCCTGATGTCACGCTCGCTAAATTTCACATCGCAGCCGGCCCCGGCAATGGAGAATGCAGCAAGGAAACCCGCTAGGAACAGATATCGATAAATCGCCATATCACTTGGTATCATACCCAGGACTGCAAATTCAACACCAACCATCCGAGATATAAAGGATTATGAATGAACGCGTGGTGGATCCGGAGGCAGGCTCCGATATGATGTGAAATGTCGGCACGAAAGACGGCAAGATCGCGATCAATTGCCAAGGACGTAATCGAGGGAAAGGAGACCATCGACGCCACCGGTCACGTGGTCTCGCCCAGCTGCATCGACGGGATTTGCACATCGTCGGTTCTCCTCTGGTTCAGAGGCGCGCGCGGTCTTTCGTGGAACGTTTTCTTGAGAATACACTCCGCCTTGTGAGCGTCCTCCTTTAGAGGGCATATTTGGCAAAATTTGTTGGTGGGTGAGGAATGTCAGGATGCAATCGAAGATTTGGACTCTGGAAACTATGAAATATAGCCTTGCAGCTTGGCTCTTGTGTTCGGCTTTGATATGCGCGGAAACGGCGGTGGCCCAGGAAGATCCCAAGGACATTGTGCCACCGGCGGTGCGTATAGCGGGCTATAAGTGCGACAATCCGGTGAGTGTAAAGCCTGACCCAGAACACTCGGCACCTGATGAGAAGGCATGGATCATCCGTTGTGAGAGTGGCACTTATCAAGTCAAGTTCATGGGGGATACTGGGGCCACAGTCAAACCGATCAGCGTGCGATAAGCCAAATACAAATATTTTGAATATTAACGGTTCTTCCATGCGAAATTTAGGGACGAAAACGTCCTGGTTCGGCAAATTGGCCGTGTCCGCAGCAAAATTTTACCTGTCATCCTGGGCTTGGCCGGACGGCGGTCATCAGAATCATTAAGGACGTTTTTCACGTTGTTGGCTTCGATCCGACATGCCAGAACTTGGCTTCGAAAGCACAACCCAACGGCCCATATATTCGCCAGTGCCGGCGCGTAAATTCCCGGAAAACCTATTCGGACGGCTCCCCGACGCAATAGCGGATATTCTCGTCAGCCTGTATGACGATTACAAAAGATTTTCGGAACTGCCGGTGGACCGGTCCATCGGTCTAACCGACCCAAACTGTGCTTTATGAAGGACCGCCGGCGCGCAACGCTTTCCCCTCCGGACTAATTTTCGCTATCGTTAAAAGCCGCAAAATCGGCGCTGCCTGCCGACGAAAATTTTGCATACCCCAGGTCATCAGGAGAGACCCAATGTCCGATTTACCAAAGCGGATCGACATCGTGGAAGAAGGACCACGCGAAGGGTTCCAGATCGAGCGGGATCCGATTCCCACCGCGCGGAAGATCGCCCTCATCGATGCGCTGTCGCAGACCGGCGTGAAGCACATCCAGGTCGTGTCATTCGTAAACCCCAAACGGGTTCCCGGCATGGCGGATGCCGAAGCCGTGGTTTCGGGCATCAAGCGGGTATCCGGCGTATCGTACAGCGCGCTCTGGTTTAATGAGCGCGGGCTGCAACAGGCGCTGGCGGCGGGCTTCCTGGAGGTGGAAGGCAAAATAACGCTGCAACCGTCCGACGCCTTCCTGCAAAGCAACCTCAACCGCACGCCGGAGCAGCATATCGCGACGATCCATGCGCTGATAAAAACCTGCAAAGCAATTGGGGTGCCCGTATGCCGCGCCAGCATCGGCACCGCGTTCGGCTGCAATTTTCAGGGCGCCATCCCGACGGAGACGATCCTCCGCCTGGTGGGGGAAATTCTCGACATCGCGGCGGAACATGATTTGAAGATGGAGACGATATCGCTTGCCGACACCATGGCCTGGGGAACACCGGAAAGCGTCAAGCGCACGATCGGCGCGGTCCGCAACAAATATCCGGATGTGAAGCTTGCGCTCCATCTTCACGATACGCGCGGGCTCGGGATCGCCAACGCCTATGCCGGGCTCGAGATGGGGATAGACCGGTTCGATTCGTCGGTTGGCGGGCTCGGCGGCTGTCCTTTCGCAAAACATGCGGGGGCGGCGGGCAACGTCGCAACTGAAGATTTGGTCTTCCTGTGCGAGGAAATGGGAATCGCAACGGGCATCGATCTGGAGGCCATGATCGAAGCGGCCGCGCTCGCGGAATCCGTTGTTGGCCACCCGGTGCCCGGATGTGTCGGCAAGGGCGGCAGCCTTTCCGGCATTCGCAAGCGATTGGCGGCCGCCGCATGAGGCCCGCCCGGTTGCAAGACCTTAGATCGGAGCATTCCTAATGCCGCTACCGTTGCATGGCACCCGCGTCCTCGACCTTTCGAATATTGTCGCTGGGCCACTTTGTTCCTATCAGCTCGCCATGATGGGCGCGGAGGTCATCAAGGTTGAACGTCCGGAGACCGGTGATCTTTCCCGCAAGATGGGAGCGGACGTTTCGCTCGGGAAAATGCGAATGGGCGCCTCCTTCCTATCCACGAATGCCGGGAAGAAATCCATCACGCTCAATCTGAAGCAGGAGAATGGCCGCACCATATTTCGGGACTTGGTGAAAGATGCCGACGTGGTGTTTGAGAATTTTCGGCCCGGCGTCATGGACCGGCTCGGCCT
>CAYYBI010000151.1:0-4709 GCA_964469835.1 uncultured Rhodospirillaceae bacterium | reverse complement strand
CATGACGACCGGCTCCGCCAATCGCGCCGCGGGTGATTTGGTCTTCATCGTAATTCCTTTTGTTAAGTCGGACCTGAACCGCAGTAGAGGCAATGCAAACGACATGCCGGAGTCAGGTTAACCAGCCAAAGCCCCATCCTGACCGGCGATTCCAATTCCCGCGCTTCAATTGGTTCCAGGATGCGCGCCCAAGTGTGCGGAAAAGCGCACACTTCATGGCCGTGACCACTCGTAGCCGGGCGGGCAGCGTTCGGTGCTGCAGACCTGTTTCGCCTAAGCTTTGCGGCCCAAAGGGGTTGGCTACGGACTCAACGCTGTCACCGCTGAGTTTTGTCATCAATGTGGCACACATTATGCATAGCCGTTTAAGGGTCTAGTTGCTGACCTTGAGGATATAAAAGGAGACCACGATGAGCGAGCATATGTACAAGGTAATTGAGTTGGTCGGAACGAGCCCCGAATCTTGGGAGAAGGCTGCCTCGACGGCTGTCGAGACGGCGGCCCTACACCTGAAAGACCTGAGAATCGGTGAAGTCACGAAGACGGATATGCAGATCGCCGACGGCAAGGTTATCGCCTATCGTGCCAGAGTAAAAGTATCGTTCAAGTACCACCCAGAGATTCACCAACAGTAGGCGGCGCGACGGTGTGCAGTGTTCCGCTCGCCGCTGACGGTCTCCGGCTTGGATCGTCCTGAAACGTGGCGCGTTGGTTTTGTGCGCGCCCTGCCGCGGATGCGCGAAGGGGTCGGGAGTCTTTTTCGGTCAGCCCGTTTCGCGACGTCGTAGGCCGTTGTCCGAAAAAGACTCCCGACCCCTTCAGTATTGTCACAGCGATAGCCCTACGGGTGTCATTTTGCCAACTGCGACCATAACACGCCGGCGGCGATGGCGGAGCCGATGACGCCGGCAACGTTGGGTGCCATGGCGTGCATGAGCAGGAAGTTATTCGAATCTTCCTCCTGACCCACCATCTGGACTACGCGCGCGGAATCCGGCACGGCCGATACACCTGCGGCCCCGACCAGCGGATTGATTTTCTCGTTGAGAAAGAGGTTCATCAACTTCGCGAACAGCACGCCACACCCGGTGGCAATGGCGAAGGCTAGCGCACCGAGCCCGAAAATCAGGATCGATTTCGCCTGCAGGAAATACTGTGCGTTGGTGCTCGCGCCGACACAGAAACCGAGCAGAATTGTCACAATATCGATCATAGCTGAGCGAGCAGTTAGCGCGAGCCGATCCGTGACGGTACACTCCTTCATCAGGTTGCCGAAGAACAACATGCCTATCAGCACAATCGCCCCCGGCGCCAACGTCGTACAGATCAGAAATGCGACAATCGGAAAGACGATCCGCTCCTGTCGCGAGACCTCGCGAGACGGCTTCATCCGGATCAACCGTTCCTGCTTCGTTGTCAGCAGACGCATAATGGGCGGCTGAATCACTGGCACGAGCGCCATGTAGGAATACGCGGCGATGGCGATCGCTCCGAGTAGCTCGGGGGCCAGCCGCGAGGCAAGGAAAATTGCCGTCGGCCCGTCCGCTCCGCCAATGATACCGATCGCACCGGCCTCCTGCGGTGTAAACGCCAGCGTCAGCGCCCCGAGGTAGGTCAGAAAAACGCCCACCTGCGCCGCCGCTCCCAATAACACCAGCTTCGGGTTCGAGAGCATTGTAGAAAAATCGGTCATCGCGCCGATGCCGAGAAAAATCAGCGGCGGATAAACGCCCTTCTCGACGCCAAAGTAAAGATATCGCAACACGGTGCCTTCGTCATACACGCTCAGCGACATGCCCAACACCGACGGGATGTTGCCCACGATGATGCCGAATCCGATCGGCACCAGCAACAACGGTTCGTAGTGCTTGGCGATGGCCAGATAAATAAAGCAGGCCCCGATCACGATCATGATCAGGTTGCCCACTTCGAATCCGGCGAACGCCGTGGCCTCGAACAGTTGCGCCGCTTTGGTGGCCAGATACTCGTAGGTGCTCATCGGCGGTCTCGGCGCTGGATCCTATGCGAGTGGTGGTGTTGCATGCGTCCTTCAAGGGACCAGCCGAGATCGGCTGGCGTCAAGCCGCGGATTTTCACGATGCGGTGCGGTCTGCCAAGCGAATCGGCCACGGCTGCGGCGATAACAGCGACCAACTCCTCCGGGAGTTCTCCTTCGCCGAGCGGCGAGGCCGCAGTTCGCCCCGGTTGCGGCGCAGAGATTCCACCCAACACACGCGGGAGGAGTGTGATAAAAACCACAACCAGCACTAACGCCAGGAACACAACCAGAATGCCCATCACGGCCAGCGGGATGCCGTATTCCTCAAACAACGGGGCCGAGGTGAACTCGACCAACGGGCGACTGTCTTGCTGAGCCAACAACATCTCTTACTCCAATACGAGCAGCACGTGCCCCTCTTGCACTGAATCGCCCTCGGCGACGTCGACACTCTTGACGGTGCCGGCAACCGGCGCGGTAATCTGGTTCTCCATCTTCATGGCTTCCAGGATGACCAACGGTTGACTTTGCTTTACGCTGTCTCCCTGTTTGACCAGGAGTGATTTGATGGCACCCGCCATGGGGCTCGTCACGGACCCTCCGTCGATGGGGAGTTGTGGTTTGGGTGCCGCGGCGCTTTGCGGCGACACAGGTGCGGCGGCCGGTTGGCTCGGTTGCACCGGCGCGGCCGAGGTCCGATAGGAGTCCGCTTCGGTCATATCCTCGACGGTGACATCGTAGGATTTGTTGCCGATGGTGATTCGTAGTTTTTTCATAGGGGAATCAGTCCGTGTTTTTTGGGAGGGCGTGTTTCACTTTTCATCAACGTGTTGCGCAAGGCAAGGGAAAGAACACAGCGGGTCTGGGCTGGTGCAATGACATCGGTAATCATGCCATGCGACGCCGCCATGTACGGCGAGGCGAAGCGTTCGCGATATTCGTTTATGAATTGCTCGCGCATCCCCTCCTTATCGTCCGCATCGGCAAGTTCTTTGCGGTACAGCACGTTGACGGCACCTTCCGCGCCCATCACCGCGATCTCCGCCGTTGGCCAGGCGAACACCATGTCTGCCTTGAGATCGCGGCTGCACATGGCCAGATACGATCCTCCGTAAGCCTTGCGTGTAATGAGTGTGATCTTTGGCACCGTCGCCGCGGAATAGGCAAACAGCATCTTCGCGCCGTGACGGATGATACCACCCTGTTCCTGGGCCACACCGGGCAGGAAGCCCGGCACATCAACCAGTGTCAAAATCGGGACGTTGAACGCATTGCAGAAGCGAATGAAACGAGCACCTTTGTCCGAGGCGTCGATGTCGAGCGTGCCCGCCTTGACGTTCGGTTGATTGGCGATGACGCCGACGACGACACCGTCCACACGGGCAAAACCGACGATGATATTGCGAGCGAAATCCCGATGGACTTCGAGAAAGCAGTCCTTGTCGACAATCCGCTCGATCACGTCGTACATGTTCATCGAACCCTTGGGATCCGCGGGCAGGACGTCGTCCATGGATGGATCATGATCGAGGCAGATCTCATCCGTTGGAGCATGTGGTGGGTTCTGAATATTATTCGGCGGCAGGTAAGACAGCAATTCGGTCACGATTTGCATGGCGTGCCGATCGTTCTCGGCAACAAAATGAACATTGCCACTGATGCTGGCGTTGGCCGTAGCGCTGCCGATCTCCTCCATCGTGCAATCAACGCCTGTCGCCGCCTTGATCACTTGCGGACCGCAAATGAACATATTGGCGTTCTCGCGCGTCATCACCAGAAAATCCATGAGTGCCGGAGAATAGGCGGCCCCTCCCGCGCAATTTCCCGCGATCACGCCGATTTGCGGAACGCAACCCGAGAGCAGCACGTTGCGATAGAAAACCTGGCCGTAGCCCGATAGCGATCCGACGGCCTCTTGAATGCGTGCTCCGCCCGAATCGTTGACCGCGACGAAAGGCATGCCGCCTTCCAGCGCGTAGTCCATGATGTCGCAGATCTTCTGGGCGTGACGCTGCCCGAGCGCACCGCCGCCAACGGTGGCGTCCTGGCTGAACGTCGCGACCGGCCGGCCGTCCACGCGGCCGACGCCGGTGATCACACCATCACATGGCATGCTTTTCTTTTCCATGCCGAAGTCGTGACAGGAATGCTCGACGTGCATGCCCCATTCTTGAAACGTGTGAGGGTCGAAGAAGAAGTCCAACCGCTCGCGCGCCGTTAGCAAGCCCTTCGCCCGCCGCTTCTCGTGACGGATTTCACCACCGCCGAGCCGCAAGGCGTCGCGGCGTCGTTCAAGATCGTCCAGCAGTTCCTTTCGAATGCTCATGGCGTCAATCCATTCCTTCTCGTCAAACGGAGTCGAGTCTATTTTTCAGCTCTCGGCGGGTTCGCGATCTGCCAGACCGAAGGCTTCGAGGATCTGTCGGGCGGCAACTTCAGGAGGAATTGTCCCCGCAAACACGCTTTTTTCCAAGCCGTCACGGATCGCACCCACGTCCGGGTGATCGCGCAGGGCCTGCTGGAGACGGTCTTCGATGATCGTCCACAGCCAACGGACATTCTGCCGGCGGTGCCGTTCGGCCAGTTCCCCGCTAGCCGTGATCTCGGCGTATCGCTGCTCGATCGCGGTCCAGACCGAGTCGATCTGCTCATTGTGCAGGGCGCTGCAGGTTAGTACAGGGGGCACGTTCTGCTGTCGTCCGAGCAGCGC
>CAYYBI010000150.1:0-6702 GCA_964469835.1 uncultured Rhodospirillaceae bacterium | reverse complement strand
CTTGGATGAAGACGCCAAGGCCGATTGCGCCTTGATTCTAGAGTGTTGTCGTGACTCTTGATATGTCGTGTCGGGTTTTGGCGGTGCTCCCGGCCCATAATTTCGACTGTGGATGGCATCGCAGATGATGACATTCGTTGGTGTAACCGATACTATATTTGGTGCTGCGGTGGGCAGCCGATCAATGGGGAAGAGGGTCGCAGTCGTTTAAATCAACCATTGGAGGATTCCATGGAGCAAATGAGCGTTATCGGCGAAGATAGTGTTTCGTCAATGCATGATCGAGTGCAGTCGCTGAAGGAACAGCACATTCAGATCGATGCTAAATTGAGACAAGAAGAAGCACGACCATTGCCTGACTCGCTCACAATAGCCACGTTGAAACGACAGAAACTTGCGATCAAGGATGAAATTGCCCAATTATCGGATGGCTGATTTCATCGCTTGAATCGAGGCGAATGGCGTTGGCGCCCGGCGGTGTTTGACGATAGGGCGTTGAGTAGGGGATAGTCTGCGGCCCGCTCCGGCTGGCCGAAGGGGGTTAGTTGACCCAATTTGAAGCAGACATCACGAAACGTTTTTCGCCATGCCCGGTTCCCTAAACGGTTATCGCATCCTCGATCTTACATCCGTCTTTTTCGGTCCGCTTGCGACACAAAATCTTGCAGATAACGGCGCGGACGTAATCAAGGTAGAGACGCCCGAGGGCGACATTACCCGCGACATTCAGCCTGCGAGAAATCCCGGCATGGGATCGGTATTGCTGAACGCCAATCGGAACAAGCGCAGCATCGTGCTCGACCTAAAATCGATGGCCGGTCGGGATGCGTTGTTGCGGCTGATCCGGGACGCAGATGTCGTCGTGTATTCCTTGCGGCCCAAGGCGATGGAACGGCTTGGGCTTTCCTATGACGATTGCCGCGCGGTAAATCCGACAATCATCTATGCCGGCGCGCTCGGCTTTCGTCCGGGCGGCCCGTATTCCGACAAGGCCGCCTATGACGACATCATTCAGGGTCTGTCCGGCCTCGTCGCGACGCAAGCCTTTACCACCGGCGAACCCCGGTACATTCCATCGTCGATCGTCGACAAGGTCGTGGCCGTGCACCTGACCTACGCAATCACGATGGCATTGCTGCACCGGGAACGGACCGGCGAGGGGCAGAAAGTGGACGTGCCGATGCTTGAATGCATGGTGGCGTTCAACTATCTCGAGCATGGTGCCGGCATGGTGTTCGATCCGCCGCTGGGCGAGCCCGGTTACGCGCGAGCGAAGGCACCCAATCGCCGACCCTTCGCGACGCGCGACGGTCATGTCTGCATGCTGCCCTACACCACCCGCCATTGGCGCAATTTCTTTGGCTTGATGGACCGTCCTGAGATGCTCGACGATCCGCGGGTGACCGATGCGGCGACTCGCAGTGAGTCGATTGATGAATTGTACAGCATCGTTTCGGAATTGGTGGCGAACTGGACAACCGGCGACTTGCTGAAGGCGCTCGACGAAGCCGACATCCCGGCGGGGGCGGTCAACCGGCTCGACGCGCTGTTCGACGACCCGCAACTCGCCGCCACGAACTTCTTCCGGCGCATGGAGCATCCGAGCGAAGGACCGATCATGGTCACCGACATTCCGATCGAATTTTCGCAGTCGCCCGGTGAAATTTGCCGGTTGGCGCCGCGTCTCGGCGAGCACAGCGTGGAAGTCCTGCGCGAAGCGGGATATTCGGAGGACGAGATTGCCGCAATGATCAGCGAGGGCGCCGTGCGGGATGGCCGATTGGACGACGCCTGAACCGACCCAACGCCGTCCTCCAATTGCCGCGTAACAAAAAGGAAACAACGGATGCCCGGTCCACTCGCGGGATACCGCATACTTGAAATGACGACCATCATCATGGGCCCGATGGCGTCGATGGTGCTGTCGGAGATGGGCGCGGAAGTGGTGAAGGTCGAAGCATCCAACGGCGACCAGACCCGATATTACGCGCAGGCCAAAAACTTCGGCATGGGCCCGATTTTTTTGAACCTCAACAAGAACAAGCGCAGCATCGTGCTCGACCTAAAAACGCCGGATGGACGGGATGCCTTGCTGCGGCTGATGCGTGACGCGGATGTGCTGCTGTATTCGATCCGGCCGCAGGCCATGGCACGCCTTGGTCTGACCTATGACGACTGCCGCCGGGTCAAACCGGATTTGATTTATTGCGGCGCCTTCGGGTTTCGTCAGGATGGGCCCTATGCGGCGCGGCCGGCCTATGACGACATCATTCAAGGCTTGAGCGGCACCGCGGCCAATCTGGGCTGGGTCACAGGCGAGCCCCGTTATATGCCATCCATGCCGTGCGACAAGACGAGCGGCCTCTATGTTGCGAATGCGGTGGTGGCGGCGCTGCTGCATCGCGAGCGAACGGGTGAAGGGCAGCGGGTCGACGTCCCGATGTTCGAGACCAATACCCATTTCAATTTGATGGAGCATCTCGCCGGCATGATCTACCAGCCGCCGGTGGGCGAGGCGGGATACGTTCGCGCCAAGCTGCCGCATCGGCGACCCCACAAGACACGGGACGGCCATATTTGCCTGCTCGCCGGGTCGGTGAAGCATTGGCGGGCGTTCTTCGGCGCGATCGGCCGGCCGGAACTGGCGGACGACGAGCGGGTAACGGACCCGGCGGTCCGCTATCGGGCGACCGGTGAGCTCTATGCCCTGATCGGCGAACTGGTGGCCGATTGGAATACTGCGGAGCTTCTCGAAGCCCTGCAGAAGGTCGATGTCCCGTGTGCCCCGGTCAACGACTTCGCCGATTTGCCCGACGACCCGCATCTCAAGGCGATCGGTTTCTTTCGTACCGAGGAACATCCGACGCAGGGCACGATCCGATATCCCGACCTTCCCGTGCAATTCCACGGCAGCCCCGGCAGTCCGCAGCGGCCGGCACCGGAACTGGGCCAGCATAGCGTCGAAGTCTTGCAGGAAGCTGGTTATAGCGACGAGGATATTGCCCGCCTGCTGCGCGACGGCGTTACGGTCGTGCATGCTGCTGACGGCACGGATGGATAAAAAGGGATAATGTCGGACCCCGTGCGGGAGTCCGTGTCCTCGACCTGACGACAGTGGCGAAGGCCGGTGTCGCCATGGACGACCGTGCCTAGCCTTCGTGCACCAACGCCGGTGTTCGTTCAGGCTTTCAGCACTTCCAGCACCCGTTCCGGCGTGAACGGCATGTGATAGAGCCGTTTGCCGGTAAGCGCGAAAAACGCGTTGGCCACCGCCGCAGCGATGAAGGGGTTGCCGATCTCGCCGATGCCGGTCGGCTTGGTGTCGCGGTCGAGGAACGTGACGTGGATCTCCTCGGGCGCTTCCGACATCCGCAAAACTTCGTAATCATGGAAGTTCGATTGTTCCACGGTGCCGTCCTTGATCGTGGCGCGTTCTTTCAAGACGCTCGATAGACCGTAGACGACACCGCTTTCGATGTTGGCCCGCGCCATGTCCGGCTGCACGATCGTGCCGCCGTCGACCGCAACCCATACTTTGGGCACGTGGATTTTGCCGCTCGTCCTGTCGAGCGAAATTTCCACCACGCCCGCCCCGAGCGAGCCGGAGCGTTCGCTGACCGAGAGTCCCAGGGCCCGGCCTTCGGGCCGCTTGGCCCGCCAATCGGACATCTTCTCCACCGTATCGAATACGCGCTTGGCTTTTGACGTCATCGCCATGCGCTGGCGGCGGAAGGCGAACGGGTCGAGCCCTTCCTTGGCTGCCATCTCGTCGACCAATCCTTCAATCGCGAAGATGTTGAACGGGTGGGCCACCGCTCGCCAATGCTTCAGGCGGATGCCGTGCGATGCGCCGCGTTGCTCAACGTGCTGGTTGGGAATCCGGTAATACTTGTCGATCTTGATTCCCGAGTAAACCAGTCTTTCGCCGTCTCCGACAACGCAATGCCGCCAGCCGGCGATCTTTCCGCTCCCGTCCAGCGCCGCTTCGACGCATTGGAAGGTTTGCGGGCGGAACATGCCGAAGGCGAGGTCCTCCTCGCGCGTCCAGATCATCTTCACCGGCCGTTTGATGGCGCGCGCGATCAGCGCCGCTTCGATCGAATAATCGGTGATCGACCGGCGGCCGAAACCGCCGCCGAGATAATGCTGGTGATGGACGACCTGGCTGGTTTTCAGGCCAAGCGCCTGGGCAATCTTCTGGCGCGACCGGCCCGGGGCCTGAGTCCCTTCCCAGATTTCCACCTGGTCGCCCGCCGCATTGAATCGGGCGACCCCGTTCAAGGGTTCCATCTGGGCGTGGTATCCGTAGTCGCTTCGGAAATTCGCCTTATAGATCTTTGCGGCGCCGGAGAAGGCGGCATCGGCGTTGCCCTTGCTGCCGACGGTACGGACGTCCGTATTTCTGCTTTCGGCCATTGCCGGGTAGGCGGCATTAAGCGCCGATTCCGAATTGAAGCCCTGGGCGGCCGCGGTCTTTGTCCATTCGACTTCGAGCGAATCGCGCGCCGAGAGCACGTGTTCGAAAGTGTCGGCGACGACGGCGACGCCTTGCTCGAGTTTGATGATGTCGATCACGCCTTTCATCGCGCGGACCTTGGCGTCGTTCCAGCGCACCGGTTCGGCGAGCTGTACCGGCGCGTGCATCGTGCTGGCGTAGACCATGCCGGGTAGATGCACGTCGATGGAATACTGTGCCGAGCCATCGACCTTTTCCGGAATGTCACGGCGGGGTACGGATTTGCCGATGATCCGGAACTGGGATTTTTTCTTCAGTTCCGATTTTTCGATCCGCGGCATGGTCGCCGGGATCGTAGCGATGGCGGCGGCTTCGCCATAGGTCATGCGCCGCCCGGAAGCGGCATGGATGATGACGCTGGGCTCGGTTGCAAGTTCGTTGGGATCGACCCGCCAGCGCGCCGCGGCGCCAGCCAGCAGAACCTTGCGCACCTGGGCGCCGGCGATCCGCATCTGGTTGAAATACCGCATGACGGCGCGGCTGCCGTAAATCCCCATGCTTTTGCGGCCGGGTCCGCCGTAGCCGTAAATCGCCGGCTCGGCGGCCGCCATCTCCAGGGTGACGGTGGACCAATCGGCATCCAGTTCCTCAGCAAGTGCCGCCGGCACGCCGGTCATCGAGCCCTGGCCCATTTCGGCCGCGGGCGTGACGATCGTGATCGAATTGTCCGGCAGGATGCGCACCCAGGCGCCGATGACATGCGCCGCGGCCTTGGCTTCGGCGTCCGACAGGAGCAGGAGGCCTTTGGCGCCGAAGGCAACCGCGAAGCTGAGCCCGCCGGCGGTGCCGAGAAGCGCGCGGCGGGAAATCTGCGGTCCGTTGCGTTCGATGATGTTCATGGCCTAACCCTCCTTCGCGGCGCGCTGGATCGCCGCGACGATCCGCGTATAGGTGCCGCAGCGGCAGATATTCCCGTTCATGTGGGTCACGATCTGATCGCGTGACGGGTTGGGAGTCCGCCGCAGCAACTCGGCCGCCTTCATGATCTGGCCGGATTGGCAATAGCCGCATTGCGGCACCTGCTCGGCGATCCAGGCCTTTTGCAACGGATGGTCCGCATCCGGCGACAATCCCTCGATCGTTGTCACCGATTTGCCGTCGGCCTCCGACAGCGCCGTCTGGCAGGATTTGAGGGCTTTGCCGTCGACATGCACGGTGCATGCGCCGCAAAGGCCGGCGCCGCAGCCGTATTTGGTGCCGGTAAGCTGCAGATGCTCCCGGATCGCCCAGAGCAGTGGCGTTTCCGGTTCGGTGTTTACCGATACCCGCTTGCCGTTAACTTTGAATGCAACCATCGGAGACCCTTTCCGCAAATCATCTGTGTTCTGTCGTTCAAGGACAGCGGTCGCAGGACGACCGATCCGGTGTAGCGCATTTTATTTTTCAGGGGTTCTTAATTGCCCGCGTCTGTCACGTCGTGCGGCGTCGCGCCCAGACCGCGTTTCGCGAACGCATCGCAAAGATCGTATCCGGCGTTTAGAAACCTGTCATGCAATTTCGCAGGGCACGCAGGCCCGGCGATCAAATTTCCGTTACCCGCTCGCGCAGCACGTATTTCTGCACCTTGCCGGTCGACGTTTTCGGCAGCGGGCCGAACACCACCGCCTTCGGGCATTTGAAGTGGGCCATATGATCGCGGCAGAAAGCGATGATCTCCGCCTCGTCGGTGGTTTCCCCGTCCTTTAGCGTGACGAAGGCGCAGGGCACCTCGCCCCAGTGGTCGTCGGGCTTGGCGACCACGGCGGCTTCTAGCACCTTCGGATGTTTGTACAGCATGCCTTCGACCTCGATGGTCGAGATATTCTCGCCGCCGGAAATTATGATGTCCTTCGAGCGGTCCTTCAATGCGATATAGCCGTCCGGATCCCATACGCCGAGGTCGCCGGTATGAAACCAGCCCCCGTCGAACGCTTCGCGCGTCGCGGTCGGGTTCTTCAGGTATCCCTTCATCACCACATTGCCGCGCATGAAGACCTCGCCCATGGTCTCGCCGTCCAGCGGCACCGGCGCGAGGGTTTTCGGGTCGGCGATCATCAGGTCTTCCAGGACCGGGTAGGGCACGCCCTGGCGCGATTTCTTTTGCGCCTGCTCGTCCGCCGACAGGGCATCCCACTCATCGTGCCAGGCGCAGACGACGGACGGCCCGTAGCATTCGGTCAGCCCGTAGACATGGGTAATGTGAAAGC
>CAYYBI010000149.1:0-15852 GCA_964469835.1 uncultured Rhodospirillaceae bacterium | reverse complement strand
CAAAGATGCCTCCTCAGCAGACCCAGGGACTGCTTGATTTCATCGGCCAGATTTTGGATTTCGGCGCGCATATGATGATTTGCCTATGGATAATTTAAGCGACGCTTTGCGCCGCTGCGTGTACGGCACGGCGCGATCGATTTCAAGAACAACAAATGGTTTATCGGATGGCTTCAGTAAAGCCCACGGGCCGGCGTTGACGGCGCCTCGGTCGATTGCGGCTGGCCGTCTTCCGCCGAATTCGGTGCACCTTCGCCGCTTTCATCGAGAACACGATAATCGGTGTCGCTGTCCGGCTCGGTGCCGACTTTGAAGGCTTCGACAATGACATTGCGGTCGCCAGGACGGGCGAGCCGACCGGTTTTCGCATTGACGCGCACATGGCGGATACCGCCGGGGATCCGGAACGGAACCGTCGGCTGGCCTTCGAGCGCGCTGGCCATGAATGATTTGAAAATAGGCGCCGCGACATTTGAGCCCGTTTCACGTTTGCCCAAGGTGCGGGGCTGGTCAAAGCCGACGAAAACACCGACCGCCAGATCCGGTGCAAATCCGATGAACCAGGCGTCGCGACTGTCGTTGGTCGTCCCCGTTTTGCCCGCCAGCGGCTTCCCCAGCGATGCGACCCGACGGCCCGTGCCCCGTTGCACCACGCCCTGCAGCATCGAGACGACCTGGTAAACTGATGTCGGTTCGGCGATCTGCTGCCGGTCATCGGCAATCTCGGGCGGGGTCTGGCCATCCCATGTTATTGCCAAACACGCCTCGCATTGCCGGGTGTCGTTGCGGAAAATCGTTTTACCGACCTTGTCCTGCACCCGGTCGATCAACGCCGGCGTCACCGACTTACCGCCATTGACCAGCATCGCATACGCTGTGGTCAGGCGAAGCAGCGTCGTTTCGCCCGCGCCCAGCGACATCGAGAGGTGTTTCGGCATGTCGCTATTGACGGCGAAACGGCGCGCGACATCGACGATCGGCGTCATGCCGATTGTCTTGGCCAGGCGCACGGTCATGAGATTGCGCGATCGTTCGACGCCGAGCCGCATCGGGCTCGGGCCATAGAACCGCTTGGAATAGTTGTCGGGCTTCCACTTGCCCTGCTCCGGCCCTAGATCGATCACGATGGGCGCATCGAGAATGATCGTCGATGGCGTGAAGCCATTCTCCAACGCAGCGAGGTACACAAACGGCTTGAACGCCGACCCGGGCTGACGCCGCGCCTGAGTCGCCCGGTTGAATTCGCTCATGTCGTAGTCATAGCCGCCAGACATGGCCAATATTCGCCCCGTATGAGGGTCGACCGCCACGATCGAGCCGCCAATGTCCGGAATCTGCCGCAGACCGTATGTTCCCGCCGGATAGGTCGCTGGTTTGGGGGCGGCTTTGCCGCTCTTTGGCGGCGGCGAATACGCGGTGACCGGCTCGACGGCGACCACGTCGCCAAGCTTGAGCACATCCGCAACCCGGCGTATCTCCGGCCCAAGCTTCTGCTCATCCATCCAAGCGCGCGCCCACAGCAATTCGCTTAATGGAACCCGGCCGGTCGTGCCGTCCGCCAATCCGATTTCCGCTTCCTTTTTCCCGACATCCAGGACGATCGCCATATTCCAATCGCCCAACCCGGTTGGTTTCTTGACGCCTTTCACAAGGTTGACCCAATTGGCATCAAGCACCACGCGGGCAATGGGGCCACGCCAGCCGTGCCGCCGATCATACGCCACCAAGCCATCGCGCAGGGCGCGTTCGGCGAACCGCTGCAATCGTGGATTCAACGTCGTGCGCACCGACAAACCGCCTTCGTACAGCCGTTTCTCGCCAAACCGATCGACCAGTTCGCGCCGCACTTCCTCCAAGAAATAGCCGGCTTCAACCACCAATGTCGCGGCCCGCGGCACCACTTCTAGCTTCTCGGACATCGCCTGCCTAGCCGTCTCGCTGTCGATATAATTTTCTTCCAACATTCGCCCGACCACCCAATTGCGTCGCGCTACCGCCGCATCGTGTTTGCGGATGGGATGATAGTTGTTTGGCGCTTTCGGCAGGGCGGCCAAATAGGCAGCCTCGGCAATGGTCAGTTCATCCAGTGATTTATTGAAGTAATTCAAGGCAGCGGCGGCGACCCCATAGGATGCGTAGCCGAGGTAGATTTCATTGAGGTAAAGCTCAAGAATACGCTGTTTTGAAAACGTCCGCTCGATCCGAAATGCGAGAATCGCCTCTTTGATCTTGCGTTCGAAACTTAACTCGTTGGTAAGAAGGAAATTTTTTGCGACCTGCTGGGTAATCGTCGACGCGCCGACGGGACGGCGCGATCGCCGCAAGATTATATTGAACCCATTCGTCACCAGGGCGCGGCCAAGCGCGGAGGCGTCGACACCCGGGTGGTGGTAAAAATTCTTATCTTCCGCCGCGATGAAGGCATTGACGAGATGGCGCGGCAGCGCACCGACCGGTACGAATCCCCGCCGTTCAACCGCATATTCGGCAATGAGGCTGCCATCTCCGGCATGTACCCGTGTCACCGTAGGCGGATCATACTTCGCCAGCTGGGTGTAATCGGGCAAACCCCGGCTGTTGTCCCACAACAGATATGCCGCCCCCGCGGCAACGGCGACCACGAAGAGAATTGTGAACGACAGCAAGAACAAAATTGTTTTGAAAAGACGGGCCATAAGGCCACCCCAGCGATTGCTTCTCTTGGCGTGCCCCATCCCCACTAGGCAGGTGCACGTATCAAACTAATATGGCTAGTTTATGATCGGCTCAGCCGTTCCTTGCGTTCGAAATAGCGGTCAGCGGCCCTGAGAATGGCTGCGGCCGCTTTCACCAAATACGCCCTCCTATGCAGCATTCGGGCGTCCTGCGCGTTCGACAAGTAGCCCAATTCAAGAAGAATGGACGGGATATCGGGCGATTTCAGGACCGCGAATCCGGCGAACCGGTGCGTATTTCGCAACATTTTCACCTCGCGGCGCAATTCACTGATCAGCAGTTCACTGAAGATCGCCGACTCATTCATCGTCTGCCGCTGGCGCAACTCAATCAAAAACGATGCGACGGCGTCGGATTGCCGGGAAAGATCGATTCCGGCAATCGCGTCGGCGCGGTTTTCGTGTGCCGCCAGGGCGGCCGCCTCCTTATCGGAAGCCCGCTCCGAAAGCGTGTAGACCGAAAACCCACGCAAGCGCTTGTTACGATTGCTGTCCGCATGCAGTGAGATAAAGAGCTCGGCCTTGCTGTCCTCGGCCCGCTTGTACCGTTTGCGCAACGGGACGTAGATATCCTTTTTCCGTGTCAGCACCACGGTGTAGCGGCCGGTCTTTTCGAGGACGTGACGAACAATTTTTGCGGTTCGAAGGGTTACCGATTTCTCGTATACGCCGGCGTCGCTGATGGTTCCCGGGTCCGGCCCGCCGTGTCCCGGATCAATCATGACAATGCGCTTCCCCCGGCCGTTCTTGCCCTTCCTGAGATGCGCCGATCGCTCGCCGTTCCGGCCTACCACATCCGGTGCGGCCGCGCCCGGCTCTACCCAGTCTTTTGAGGCGATCTGCCGATCCGAGCGCTGGAACGCCGCCTTGGACACCTTGCGCAGATCGACTACAAACCGGTGCTTATATCGCCCTTTAGGCGGGATAAAGCGATGCCCCGCAACGGCAACCGGGCCCCGTACATCCACGACCAGGCGACTGTTCGCGTTTTGAAATAGGCCGTACCGGTAGTTGGATATTAGGCCCTTTTTACGAGCGCTCTTTGGCGTCGGAATGCGCCAGTCAAGCTCGGGAAAATCAATTACCACACGATAGGGATTGGCCAAGGTAAAGATCTTGTAGGGCACCCGCGCATTCAACTCGATGACCAATCTGGTCTGATTGGCATGCACACCGGTTCGAACGTCGGAAACATCCGCCGCACGAGTTACCGAAGCCGCCGCGAAAAACGCCACAGCTGCTAAGGCCGCCAATCTCAAACTTGATACCCTGAATATCACCATCTACGGACTTGAATATTTTCCAAGTCTTTCTTGCCATATATCCCTATTGGTAAATATATATACTTAATGATGACTTGCGTTCAATTGAATTTAATGTTTTGCGAATTTAATTGAGCGATGGTGCCAATATCCGATTGTGCGGTGGAGCGAGCCTCCCTATGTTATGGTTATTCATGCGGTGCTCCTCCGCGGAGTTGTTTCCCGGTTTTATTATGACGTCTTTTAGATGTTAAAACCAAACTGCTGGAACGATGCGAACATCAAGCACCTCTTTCGGACGCACCGTAGGAAATTCAAGATTTCACTGCCGACCCGGCTATAGCCGGTCCGGCTTGATTGGTAAGGTAACGATGCGCGACGCGAATTCGGAAGGCGGCAAAATAATATTTGCTCTCCGGTCAAACCGCGCCCTCAGACCAATTTACGGCAACGTAACTGCGCCCTTTACCGTGCGCCGTCTGACGGTCGCCACGCGATCAATACCTTCGTACTCGCACACGGGCGCCCTGCCCGGTCGGCCGATTCGCGCGGCCGCGGGGGCAAATGCGCCGGAGATTTCAAATGACAAGACGCATGTTAATCGATGCCTCGCAGTCCGAAGAGACGCGGGTCGTCGTAGTTCAGGGCAATAGGCTAGAGGAATTCGACTACGATTCAGACGTCAAAAAACAGCTAAAAGGGAATGTATACCTCGCCAAGGTAACGCGGGTGGAACCTTCCCTGCAGGCCGCGTTCGTAGAATATGGCGGAAACCGCCACGGATTTCTCGCCTTTAACGAAATTCACCCGGACTATTACAAAATTCCGGTGGCTGATCGAGAAAAGCTGATCGCAGAGGAAGCGGCGCTTAACGACGACGATGCCGATGACGGTGAGATCGTGGAAACGGTCGGCGGCGACGAACTCGAGGACGTCGAGCGCCGGCGCACCAAATTGCGCCGCCGTTACAAGATCCAAGAAGTCATCAAACGCGGTCAAGTTCTCCTTGTCCAGGTCGTGAAGGAGGAACGCGGCAACAAAGGTGCCGCGCTTACCACCTATCTCTCGCTTCCGGGGCGCTACTGCGTCTTGATGCCGAATACCGCGCGCGGTGGCGGCATCAGCCGAAAAATCACCAATATCGGCGACCGCAAACGCCTGAAGACCATTCTCGACGCCCTCGGCATTCCCGACGGCATGGCGGTCATCGTCCGAACGGCCGGCTCGGAACGAACAAAGGCGGAAATTAAGCGGGACTTCGACTATTTGGTCCGTCTTTGGGACACCATACGGACCGATACCCTGCAAGCGACCGCACCGTCGCTGATTTACGAGGAAGCCAACCTTATCAAGCGCGCCATCCGCGATCTCTACACCAAGGAAATCGAGGAAATTTTGGTGGAAGGCGACAATGGATATCGGGTCGCCAAGGATTTCATGCGAACGCTGATGCCCAGCCATGCCAAGCGGGTACAACAGCACAAGAATGACGGCAAATCGGTGCTCCAGCACTATCAGGTCGAATCCCAGATCGATGCAATTCATAGCCCGGACGTCAAACTGCCGTCAGGTGGCTATATTGTCATGAACCAGACCGAGGCGCTGGTCGCGATCGACGTCAATTCGGGCCGTTCGACGCGCGAACGACATATCGAAGGAACGGCATTAAAAACCAACCTCGAAGCGGCGGACGAAGTCGCGCGTCAGCTCAGACTGCGCGATATGGCGGGTCTTATCGTGATAGATTTCATCGATATGGAGGAATCACGAAACAACCAAGCGGTCGAGCGCAGGCTGAAAGATGCCCTGCGCACCGACCGGGCACGCATCCAGGTTGGACGCATCAGCCATTTCGGGCTGCTCGAAATGTCTCGCCAAAGGTTACGGTCCAGCCTGGCGGAGATGTCCAGCGACCTGTGCCACTATTGTGGGGGAACGGGATTTTTACGGTCGGTCGAATGGACTGGCCAGCATGTTCTGCGGTCGATCGAGGAAGAAGCAATGCGGCGGCAGGCGGAAGAGATCGTCGCCTCCCTGCCGAGCGACGCAGCCCTCTTTGTCCTTAACCAGAAACGCGCCAAGCTGGCCGCTCTGGAGGCCGAATGCGGCGTCAGAATTTTGATCGTGGCGGACAACAGTTTGGTGCCGCCAAACTTCAAGCTTACCACCACCGGCGGGCGCCAAGGTACCCGGACGATCGAGTCGGCTGATAGCGACGATGCCGGCGACATGGATCGTAATGGCCGACGGAAGCGCCGGCCCCGGCGGCGGCGGCGCAAAACCGGCGATGAGCCGGTGGCGATCGAAGCCGACGAATTAGTCGCAGCGGAGACCGTGGCCGATACGGTTGAAATTGTGGAAGAGGTCAGCGAAACACCCGAATCCGAAGACGCCTCGGATGGCCAGAGCCGGCGGCGCAAACGCGGCCGGCGCGGCGGCAGACGACGTACCCGGAAGGCAAAATCGACCGAGGGTCAAAGCGTCGACGACACATTGCAAACAGATCCCGCCGCCGCCGAGCCGGTTGATGGATCGGGACCGCAACCGGTTGTAGAGTCGGCGACCGCAGACCAGAGCAGTGCGGCCGCGCCCCAACTAAGACGGCCCCGCGGCAGGAAGACTCGCGGCACCACGGCGGCCCCCGAGGCGGCAGCGGCAACCGGCTCCGTGGACACTGTGGAGTCGAATGTGGAGTCAATCGACAAGCCGGTCGAGAAACCCAAACGCGCCCGACCGGCGAGACGGCCACGTACGCGGAGAGGCGCGGCGAAATCCGACGCGACGGCCGATACCGAACAACCGGATACCGGCACGGATGCACTACCACCCGAAACGGTCAAGCCGGAAGCGGTACCGGAATACGTAGCGAGCGAACGATCGAAAGAAGAGAAACCACCGGTTCCAGTGCGTGAGACGCCGACGACGCCGTCGAAGGAATCGGAAGAAAACAAGCGGACCGGATGGTGGAGTCGCGTGCTGAGCTAAACGCCCAGCACGCCCGCCGCCCCCAAATCGTTGACCGAAAGTCGGCCTAGCGCTTCCAATCGATTAAGGCGTCGGCGGCCGCACGAATCACCTCCTCGCTTTCGGCATAGGACGCGCGCATAAAGCGCGCTCCCCGCGCCCGGTCGAAATCGAGGCCGGGCGTCAACGCGACGCCCGTCTCGTCCAATATACGGCGGCAGAAACTTTCGCTGTCATTGGTCAGATCGCCGATATCCGCATAAATGTAAAATGCCCCGTCGGCAGGCGCCAATTTCGAGAAACCAGCCTTCGGCAACGCGTCAAGCAACAGTTGTCGGTTAGTGTTGTAACCGGCAACCCGCGCATCGAATTCCGCCCGGTAATCGAATGCGGCGAGCGCGGCAAATTGGGATAAGGTCGGCGCGGAAATAAACAAATTCTGGGCCAGACATTCCATCGTCCGCACCAGCTCGGCGGGAACCACCATCCAACCGACCCGCCAACCCGTCATCGAAAAATATTTAGAAAAACTGTTGATGATCATGGCGTTATCTGTAAACGCGAGAGCCGTATCGGCTTTGCGGTCGTAGGTGATGCCGTGATAAATTTCATCTGAGATCAGCCGAATACCATGGGCGTCGCAATACGCTGCTAGGGCCCGAAATTCCGCGGTCAGCAGCATCGTGCCCGTCGGGTTCGAGGGCGACGCAACAATCAAACCATCCAATGGCCCGTCGCGCTGGGCCTGTTCCAACAGTGCAGTGGTCGGCTGAAACCGGTCATCGGCGCTTGCCATCAATTCGACGGGCTCTACCCCGAACGCGGAAAGGATGGCGCGATAACAAGGATATCCTGGCGCGGCAATCGCGACCCGGTCGCCGGCGTCGAATACGGACAAGAATGCCAGCACGAACCCGCCCGACGACCCGGTGGTAACGACAACGCGCTCCGGATCGATACGGAATCCGTAATATTCGTGATAGTATTCGGCGATGGCTTCGCGCAGCGGCGCGATGCCAAGCGCATCCGTGTAACCGAGCCGGTCGTCCGACAACGCTCGCGCCGCCGCGTCTAGTACGCCCTGCGGCGCACCGGCACCGGGTTGTCCAACCTCAAGATGATAGACCGCCTGCTGCGCCGCCTCGCGCCGATTCGCAGCGCGCATAACATCCATGACCATGAAAGGCGTTACTTGCCCGCGCGCCGCGATTTTTAAGGTCACGCCTACTCCCTTTGCAGCAGGAACTGTAAACCGAGCCCATCTCCCCGGCTATCGTTCTCGGTCGTACAATCAATAAACCGGGGAGATTTTTGGGGCACGCCGCCTGGACAATAGATCGCATTTACGCGGGCCAGGTTTGGCTGACGCAGGACCCGGTGCCCGCGGCGGCTCAATTCGTCGGTTCGCTCTGCGGTTTCGCTTGGCTCAACCAAGACCGATCCGCCGTCGGCGTAGCTGCGCGGCTTTCCTATGGATATTTTCAAAGGTTCCTTGTCGATCAGCGTCCCCGTCAATGCGGCGACCACCGCCGCCGGTGTCGCCGCCCCGCCGATACCGCTCGCGGCAAATCGGAGCTGCTTGGTGGATATCCTCGTGGCCAAGACCGGGAGCAGCGCAGCCGCCGCACTGCCGCCCGCACCTGGAGCTTCGGCCAGGAAAAATCCAAGCTCGGGCAACAAGCGTCCCGTACCGAAGGATTTGTTGAGTGTCACCGCACACGCGACCGCCATTCCGGTACCGTCAAGGACGACAAACCCGCTACCCGAGGCGTCAACCGGGCCGGAAGTTGCCCCCGCTGCCGTGTCCACGGCGCTTGATCGTTCCGGATCGTATCCCGCCATAAGGCGCACTGTATCCGCCGAAGACGGACCGCCGGCCGCCGGTCCTCCGCCGTTGGCACCGCGCAAGACTGGAGCAGGCCCGCCGCTCCGACGTGCAACTTCGATCAGCAGGTGAGGCCGTTCCACGACCGGCGTTTTCCCATAGCGATTGTCTGCTGTCAGCATCGTCAACATACGCGCGGTCATTAGCCCCGTATGGGCCGGTGCCGCGGCCACATGAAATCGTTGATCGCCGTACTCGACAGGCAGCGAGGAACTCCATTGAGGCATGAAGTTTCGCATGTCCTGCTTCACCAGATTACCCCCGGCTTGGCGATTTGCCGCAACAAACCGGTCCGCCAATTCCCCGATATAAAATACTTCCGCGCCCCGACGTCGTATTGTTGCCAGCACCGACGCCAGCGCCACTTGGCGCATCGGGTCACCCTCCGCAAGCGGTTCGCCATCTTGCGTCGCAAAAACCTCCCGCACCGCAGCATCCGCATAGAACGGCTGTCCGGCACTCCTGAGAACACGGGCAAGCGGTCGGGAAACCTCGTTGCCGGCACGTGCGAGGGCATCCACGCGCGCCAAGGCGGTGCTCCAGGACAGCCGCCCATAACGCCCGTGCAACGCTGCCATGCCACGCACATTACCGGGCACGACAGAGCGCTGCCCGGTGGAGACAGCGGCTCGATTGGCGGTGGTCCCTAGAAAATTCAGCGTATCCGTTTTGCCGGTCGCCGGATTGTGGACGAGGCAAACGCCGCCGCCGCCAAGCGATGCCACGGAGGGCAAGGTCACCGACAACGTGAAATACAGCGCCACCGCGGCATCCGCCGCCGTACCGCCTTGCGCCAAAATCTCGTGTGCTGCCGCCACGGCGCCGGGTTCATCGGCGACGACCGCGCCGAATACAAATTCCCGCGGATCGGGCAGGACTCGATCCAACGATTGGCCGAGACGGCTGTCACCGCACGCCGAAAGCGCTAACGCCGCGATCCCGATCCCACCGGCAATTCGCCGATAAACAGCACCAACGGCTTTATTTGTGGGTGTTGCCGACCTAAATAGAGGGGAACGTTTGTGGAGGATGTACCCGTTGCCAGGCATAATTGTTGCCGGTTTTGTTGTTACCGCGCGCCGCATAGCGACGATATTGATCGTCGGAATGCTGCTCTTTATTCCCTCGAGTGTCCGCGCGCAAGGCCCAAGCCTCATTCGTGACACCGAAATCGAAAATACCATCCGCGTTTATATTGCGCCACTTCTACAGGCGGCGGGCCTCGATGCGAACTCCGTCCGCATCCATCTCGTCAATGACCATCGGTTGAATGCATTCGTGGCCGGCGGCATGCAAATATTCATTCATACCGGGCTATTGACGAGCGCCAAGAACCCCGATGAGGTTATCGGCGTCCTGGCCCATGAAATCGGACATATCGAGGGTGGCCACCTGTCGCGGTTAAAGGACGGAATGCGCAACGCCACCACACAGGCCATCCTCGTCAGTATCCTGGGCGGCGCCGCGGCGGTCGCGGCCGGTCGACCGGACGGCATCGGCGCGGCCCTTTCAGGTGGCTCACAAGTGGCCCAACGCAGTATGCTCAGCTACTCCCGAGGCATGGAACAGGCAGCCGATCAGGCAGCCCTTCGATATCTCGATTCCACGGGGCAGTCGGCGCAGGGCCTGTTGTCTTTCATGGAGCTGCTGCGCCGCCAAGAAGGCGCGTTGGGCGGCGACGAAAACCCGTACACGCGATCCCATCCGCTGACGAAAAATCGGATCGCACTGGTACGCCATCATGTCGCCATTTCACCATTCACGAAGGCCCCGGTTGGCGCGGATCTCATCGCAGCGCATCGGCGTATGCGGGGCAAGATCAACGGCTACCTCAACCCGGTAGACGCGCTTCGGCAATACGACCCGGAACGCCGCGACGTCGAAGCCCGGTATGCGCGGTCGATTGCCTACATGAGGCAGAGCGATGCCGAAAAATCACTCGCTATCGTCGATTCTCTAATTCGCGAGTCACCCAAAGACCCATTTTTCCTGGAATTGCGCGGTGATATCCTGCGAAACGCTGGCAAGACGAAGGCCGCCAAGGCGGCCTACGAGGAGACTCTCAAAATTTTGCCCTGGGCGGCGCTCATTCGAATGAACTTGGCGCAGACGCAGCTCGAATTGAACGACGGCACCGATCAGACCGAAGTCGTGGCAAATCTGAAGCAAGCGCTCCGGTATGAACCGCGAGTCCCGCGCGCCTGGCGGCAACTCGCAACAGCGTATGGCCGAATGAACAAACAGGGATTGACCTCGCACGCGCTGGCCGAGGAAGCCATTCTTCGGGGAGACCGCGCTTCCGCGGCCCGCTTCGCCAAGCGGGCAATGCGGACGCTTCCGACCGGATCATCGGAATGGCTTAGGTCGCAGGATATCGAAGTTCAGCTCAATCTCCTCAAAAATAAGGGTTAGGGCCGTTACGGGTGAAACAGGCTACACTTGGGAACACACTGCAATAACCAGTTCGTGATGTACCTATCCGGGCATTTAATGTGTTCTTGTGGTAAAACCCGGCCTAGGGAATAGTGAGGGTCGAAACGCCGTGCAGCGCAGCAAGTAGGATAATTTAGGAATGTGGCACCGAATAGCAGCAGTTTTGCCGATTATCGGCCTTTTGTGCGGCCTCGGATTCGGAGTCGCAAACGCGGCGGACGACCCGACCGACGAACGAATTCGGCAATTCATCCTGAACAATCCCGAAGTCCTAATTCAAGCGCTCGAAAAATACCAACTGAAGGAACGGGATCGCCAGCGGCAAGAATCGGCTGCCGCCATCGCCACGCACCGGGACAAGATCCTAAATCATCCCATGACGCCGGTCTCCGGCAACAAGAACGGCGACGTCACGATAGTTGAATTTTTCGATTACCAATGCGGCTTCTGCAAACGAACGTTGCCGACAATGATGGAAATTCTCAAACGAGACAAAAAACTACGCGTGGTATGGAAGGAGCTGCCAATTCTGGGGCCGGTATCACAGATTGCGGCCCGGGCAGCCATGGCGGCTCAAAAACAAGGCAAATATGTGCCGTTCCATGTCGCAGTCATGGGGGCGCGCGGTCAATTGACGACAAATAAGATATTCCGCCTGGCCGGGAAGGTCGGGCTTGATGTGGATCGCCTCAAACGGGACATGAAAGATCCTGCAATCGACAACTACCTGCGGGAAACCATACGGCTCGCCCAATCGATCGGGATCAACGGGACACCGGGCTTTATAATCGGTGACAAGCTGGTGCCAGGTGCTATCGAAAGAGACCGCATGATGGAATTGATCGCGAATGCCAGAAGCCGGAGCTAAAACGGCCCGAAACCAGCACCCGCAAGCGCATTCAGGCAGGGCTGAGAATATCTAGCGGCTCAATCCTGTCGGCTGGCGTAAACCCGAAAACGCGACCGTAAAACGCCAATTCGGCCTCCAATGCCCGCTTGATGTTTTCTGCACGCCTAAATCCATGCCCCTCGCCCTCGAACGGCAGATACGCGACCGGAATTCCCTTTTCCTTCAGTGCGCCCACCATCGCCTCGGCCTGATTGGGCGGAACCACTTTGTCTTCCTGCCCCTGAAAGAAGATCACCGGGCAATTCAGCTGGCCGACATGATGGATCGGTGAACGCTTCCGGTAGCGTTCGGCTTCTTCTGGCCATTTGCCGATCAGCCAATCGAGATACCGGGATTCGAATTTATGGGTGTCCCGCGCCAAAGCTTCTAGGTCGCCGATACCGTAGTGGCTCGCGCCGGCCTTAAAGGTATCAAAATATATAAGCGCGCATAATGTTGTGTATCCGCCCGCACTGCCGCCGGTTATCGCGAGCATGCCAGGATCCACCAAACCACGATCGACGAGCCATGCCGCACCGGCCACACAATCCTCAACATCGACCACGCCCCATGCTTCGAAAAGAAGGTCGCGATATGCCCGGCCATATCCGGTGCTGCCGCCGTAATTCACATCCAGCACCGCAAAACCGCGGCTCGTCCAGAATTGTGTTTTGAGACTGAAGGCGCAGCCGGATTGTCCAGTCGGGCCGCCGTGGCTTTTCACGATGAGGGGCGGCAAGGTTCCCGCGACCGGGCAATAATCATCGTTGCGGGGCGGATAATAAAACCCATGCGCAGTGCGGCCATGGGCGCTTTCAAACGACACGGGCTGGGCTTTCGAGAGAAACCGGGCATCGACCGGAAGCGTCATAGAGCGGCGTATCACCGTCGTCGCATCCTCCCGGAGCGTCACCCGGATCAGCGCGGACGGCTCATGCATGCCACCGCCGGAAAAAACCACGCTGTCCTCGTCCACCACAAGCCCGTGCATCTCGACGAACGGGACTGGGATCGACCGAATTGTCCCGCTTTCCACGTCTATTCGTGCGAGTTTTGCAATACCGTCGAGTAAATAAGTGCAAATTATCGTTTGCGCATCGGCAAACCCATATGTGCGCATATTGAATAGCCATTGTGGCAATCCGAATTCCGCCTCGACCGGGCACACGGGCAGCGCCGCGGTCCCATCGCACCGGTACAGATTCCACCACCCGCTCCTGTCGGATACGAAATACAGCGTCCCGTCCGGTGACCATTCCGGCTGAAAGAGGGCTTCTCCGTTGCCGCCGGCAACACGCCGCACGGCGGCGGGTCGCCCGGCCGCATCGAATTTCGCCTCAGAGAGGATACATTCGGACCACGGCATATGCGGGTGGTTCCACGACAGCCACGCGACGCGCGCACCATCGGGCGAAATTCGGGGAGCCGCATAGAAATCCGAACCGCTGACAAGCACAGTGACTGAACCGGCGTTGTCTATTTCGACCAATTCGTTGACCGGTTCGCCACCGTCCCCTCCATGATCCTCGCGCACGGCAATAATCCGATTACGCAGCCCATCGACAACAAGGTCGGCAAAGCGTCCCGCTCCCTCCTCCGTTACCGGCGCCGGAGCAACACCGGCGGTCTGCCGGTAGAGGCGCTGATCCGAATCGTTACAGAACCATACCGTGCCATCGCGGACGGCAAAGCCGCCGCCGCCATATTCATGCACACGCGAGCGCACACTGAAGGGTGCCGGCACGATGTCCTCCGGCCGGCCGTCGCCGCCACACCGTACCAACGCCGTGCGACCATTCTCCGCCGGACGCTGCTCGGTCCAATAAATCGTGCCGTCATCCAGCGTAACCTGGCCGATCCCGACGCTATCCTGAACGATCATCGCCGCCGAGACCGGAGATTTCCATTCACCGAATGGAACGACTTTCACCTTCGGCATCTTTTCGACTCTCCCCTCTGTTCCGCGGCCTCGCGGCACCCTAGACCAAGCGATTCGAACCACCAACCCGAAAGCCGGTTGCACACAACCTCTTGCTATTTACCCTAGTTTGCGTCCACATATAGTAGATTGGTACAAACAACGGATGCGGGTGCCCGCACGTGGCTGACCAACCCGGAATCTTGATCCTGAACGGCCCAAATCTCAACATGCTGGGTGTGCGGGAACCGGAAATCTACGGCAGCGAGACGCTGGCGGACATTGAGGCGGCGTGCGAACAGCACGCCAAATCACTCCGCTTAAAGCTCAGCTTTCGTCAATCAAATATCGAAGGCGAGTTGGTGACCTGGATTCAGGACGCCCGGCAGACCGCAGCCGCCCTGATCATCAACGCGGGTGCTTTGACGCACACGTCAGTAGCATTGCTCGATGCGATAAAAACCCTTGAGATGCCGGTCATCGAATTGCACTTGTCGAATATCTTCACGCGTGAACCGTTTCGGCATCACTCGTATATTTCGGCCGCAGCGAGCGGTCTTATTTGCGGCTTCGGCGCGCACGGCTATTTGCTTGCACTCGACGCCGTCAACCGATTGTTGGCGAATCGATGAATATCGTGGCCGCAACAGAGATACATCTGGCTAGACAACAAAAGTAAGGATGGTCATGCCTAAGTTTCAGGTGGACAAGACGCTGATTCGCGACTTGGGCCAACTTCTTGACGAGACGAACCTCACCGAAATCGAAATATGCGAAGGCAACAAATCGGTTCGTGTATCGCGCGCGGCAACACAAACAGTCGCCGCCGCCCCCGTCAGCGTATCTGCCCCCGCCGCGCCCTTGACTGCCGGGGCCGTTGGCGCCCCCGAGGCCGGCAATGGAAGCCCGGCACCCAGCGCCGACGACCCGGGCGCCATTCCCTCGCCTATGGTGGGAACGACCTATCTCTCTTCGCAACCTGGCGCCGAACCCTTTGTAAAACAAGGCGATCAGGTGACCGAGGGACAGACGCTGCTGATCATAGAAGCCATGAAGGTAATGAATCAAATTCCCGCGCCGCGTTCCGGGGTCGTCAAGGCGATTTGCGTCGCTGATGCTCAACCGGTCGAATTCGGCGAAGTATTGTTAATTCTCGAGTGATGTTCGAAAAAGTCCTGATCGCGAATCGCGGGGAAATCGCGCTCCGCATTCACCGCGCCTGCCAGGAGATGGGGGTGCAGACGGTTGCCGTCCATTCGACGGCCGATTCAGACGCCATGCATGTCCGTTTGGCCGATGAATCCGTGTGCATCGGACCGCCGCCGTCGAAAGACAGCTATCTGAACATCCCCGCAATCCTGACCGCGGCGACGATTTCCGGTGTCGATGCGGTACATCCCGGGATCGGCTTCTTGTCGGAGAATGCCCATTTCGCCGAGATGGTGGAGGAACACGGCCTGGTTTTCATTGGCCCGTCGCCGGATCACATCGCACAAATGGGCGACAAGATTCGCGCGAAGGAAATTGCGCGTGAAATCGGCATCCCGGTGGTTCCGGGATCGGATGGCGCCGTCGAGGAAGATGACGTGGCCATCCAAGTCGCCAAGGAAATCGGCTACCCCGTTATTTTGAAGGCGGCCGCCGGCGGCGGCGGCCGCGGCATGAAAATCGCGGAGAACGCTGACGAAATGTCGGAGGCGCTGTCGATGTGCCGTCAGGAAGCACTGGCGGCATTCGGCAATGACGCGGTCTATATCGAGAAGCTACTCAGAAGACCCCGCCATATC
>CAYYBI010000148.1:0-11578 GCA_964469835.1 uncultured Rhodospirillaceae bacterium | reverse complement strand
CTTCAGCATTGCCGGCTGACCTCCCTATCACCGCATTTCCCGCGCTCCCGCCCGCCCTAAACCGACGGAAGATCGAGCGTCGACCGGTCGAACAATTCCTCAACCGACAATTTGCGCGACACGGTGCCATGTTCGAAGGCGTACCGCATCATCGCCGCGATTTCGCCGGCATTTTCCCGCGCGCCATACCGCCAGAAATCCGCGCCCATCAGACGCTTTGCCTCGTCGAACGCCTCGACCGGCCACGGCAATGTCGTCGCAAGGTGACCGACCTCCGCCTGACGCGCATAGCACAGCCGTTTCGCCGCGACGTAGGCGCCGTACACGCTCGCCGGCAGCCAAGGATGAGTTTCCACGAGGGTCTTGCGGATACCGACCATGTGCATGATCGGAAACAAGCCGGTCTGCTTGAAATACGCCTCTTCCTCGGCGCGATAATTCGGGAAGAGCCGGTCGATCTTGTCATTCCCCGCCAAGCAGGACGGCGCCCGTGCCGAAATCAGGGCGTCCAGTTCACCCGTGTCGAGCAGTTGCGACAAGGTCTCTTCTGGCGCAATTGACGTCAACTCGATCTCATCCGGCAGGCTGAGTTGCATCGCGGGCAGTTCACTGCCGGCCTCCAGCGCACCCTGCCGCCAGCGCAGATCAGCCGGCGTTACACCGTACTGGTCGTCCAAAATCCCGCGTGCCCAGAGCGCCGCCGTCATCTGGTAGACCGGCACGCCGACAACTTTGCCTTTGAGGTCGGCCGGTGCCTCGATGCCGCGGTCGGTACGGATATAGATCGAGGAATGCCGGAACATGCGCGACACGAAGGCGGGAATGCCGATATAGGCGTTTACGCCGCGTGCCACCTGATTCATGTAATTCGACATCGATATCTCGGCGACGTCGAACTCCTCGTGCTTGAACGCCCGATTGAAGACTTCCTCGGGCGACATCGCGAGCGCGGTCACGCCGCAGCCTTCGACCGTCACCGCGCCATTGAATATCGCCTGCGTTCGGTCATAGTCGAACCCGGCTACGCTGAGTTTCAATCGAGCCATTCTCCGCCCGCAACCATCACTATTTCTTCTGTGTGTCCAAGAATCGCTTTGCGCCTCGCTCGAACCAACCGGATGCTGTCAGGTACTGGTTCAGGTGCTTGCCCATGTCGAGCGCATTGTCGAGCGGCATGGTTTCGGCGGCGCGGAAGGTTTCCCGGGTCAGCGCCACCGCCTTCGGATCCAGCGCCAGGAGGCCGCCGATGAAGTCGTCGGCCGCCCGTGTCAGATCCGCATCGTCATCCGCAAGGCGGTTGATCAACCCCATCTCGTAGAGCCGTTCCGCCCCAACCAGTTCGCCGAACATGGCCAGTTCGAGGCCGAGCCGAGGCCCGACCAGCCGCGCCAGGATCGGCGTGCAGACCGACGCGGGAAAGCCGTTCTTCATTTCGAGCGCGCCGAATTTCGCGCCCCGTTCCGCCAGCACGAAATCGCATCCCATCGCGAGCGTAAATCCACCGGCGACCGCATAGCCGCGTACGACCGCAACCGACGGCACGTCAAGCCGGTGCAGCGTGTGGAAGGCCCGTACCCATGCCTGATCCTTGCGCCAGCCGTCTTCCGGGTCCGCCTTGCCGCTTGCTTCGGCCTTGAGGTCGCGGCCGGCGCTGAACACCGGTCCGGCGCCGGTGATTACCAGAACCCGGCAATCGCGGTCGGCGGCCACCCGGTCGAGCGCGTCCGACAACGCCAAAGTGGTCGGGATATCGAAGGCGTTGCGCCGATCCGGCCGGTCGATGACCAGCCGGGTCAACCCATCCGCCCGTTCCTCACGGATCATCGAAGCCCCCTAAATATCCGCATAGACGTGTTTCTCCGCCTTGGCGCCGGGATGGGTCACCGCACCGCCGCGGGCGTCGCCCACGGTCTGCGCGTAGCGCCACAAGGCGCCGGACTGATAGTCGTGCTCACGGGACTTCCAATCCTTGCGGCGAGCCTCCAACTCCTTGTCGCTGAGTTCGACATTCAGCACGCCCTCGACCGCATCGATCGTGATGATATCGCCATCCTTGAGCAGGCCGATCGGACCGCCGACCGCCGCCTCGGGCCCAACATGCCCGATACAGAAGCCACGGGTCGCGCCGGAGAACCGGCCATCGGTGATCAGAGCCACCTTGTCGCCCATCCCCTGGCCATACAGCAGCGCCGTGGTCGCCAGCATCTCGCGCATGCCGGGACCGCCCTTCGGGCCTTCGTAGCGGATGACGAAGACGTCGCCTTCCTCGTATCCTTTCCGCTGGACGCACTCGAAGGCGTCTTCCTCGCGGTCGAAGATGCGCGCCGGGCCGCTGAAGGTCTGCTTATCCATACCCGCGACCTTCACAATCGCCCCGTCGGGCGCCAGATTGCCCTTGAGACCGACGACGCCGCCGGTCTTGGTAATCGGCTTGGCGCAGGAATAGATGATGTCCTGGTCACCCGGCACCTTGATGCCTTCCAGATTTTCACCAATCGTCTTGCCGGTGACGGTGATGCAATCGCCATCGAGATAGCCGCCGTCGAGCAATGCCCGCATCAGCACCGGCACGCCGCCGACCTCATAGAGATCCTTGGCGACATATTTTCCGCCCGGCTTGAGGTCCGCGATATACGGCGTGTCCTTGAAGATGTCGGCGACATCGAACAGGTCGAAATCGATGCCCGCTTCGCTGGCGATCGCCGGCAGGTGCAGACCGGCGTTGGTCGATCCTCCGGAACACGCGACGATGCGCGCCGCGTTGATCAGCGATTTCTTCGTCACGATATCGCGCGGCCGAAGGTTCGTTTCCAGAATCCGCATCACCGTCTCACCGGACTCCTCGGCATAGGCGTCACGGGAATCATACGGCGCCGGCGCGCCGGCCGACGCCGGAAGCGCCAGGCCAATGGCCTCGGACACGCAGGCCATGGTGTTGGCGGTGAACTGGCCGCCGCACGCCCCGGCGGACGGACAGGCGACGCATTCCATCAAATGCAAATCCTCGTCCGACATCGTGCCCGCGCTGTGGGCGCCGACCGCCTCGTACACATCCTGCACGGTCACGTCGCGACCCTTGAAATTGCCCGGCAGGATCGAGCCGCCATACATGAAGACCGACGGCACGTTCAACCGCACCATCGCCATCATCATGCCCGGCAACGATTTGTCGCAGCCGGCCAACCCGACCAACGCGTCATAGCAATGGCCGCGCATCGTCAACTCGACGGAATCGGCGATCAGGTCACGGCTGACCAGCGAGCTCTTCATGCCCGCATGCCCCATGGCGATGCCGTCCGTCACGGTAATGGTGGTGAATTCGCGGGGCGTTCCGTGCGCGGCCTTGACACCCAGCTTGACCGCCTGCGCCTGCCGGCTCAGCGAAATGTTACAGGGCGCGGCCTCATTCCAGCAGGTCGCGACACCGACAAAGGGCTGTGCGATCTCCTCCTCGGTCATCCCCATGGCATAATAGAACGCGCGATGCGGGGCGCTTTCCGGCCCGACTGAGACATAACGGCTCGGCATCTTCGACTTGTCGAAGGGCATGACGGCTTCTCCTGTGACGTATACGGTTTATGTTATTTTGCCGCAGACTACTGGTCCGCTGCCGCCCTGCCTAGCCCGGAAATCTAGCGCCGATCAAGTCGGCGTTGCGCCGCCGATGCGGGTTTCGTCGACGAATTGCTCGGTGGCGTCGTCGATCGCCCGGCTCTTGCGTCCGCGCGGCGCATGCACGTAAAGGCTCTTCGGATCGACGGTCTCGCGCGCCGGTGGCGGCAGCGGCATTTCGTAGCGCACCGGGCGGTCGTGGTCAGCCAGTTGCAGACTGGAACCGTAGACGCTGTCGAACTTCCAAAGCATCTTAAGGAAGTTCGTTTGACCGCGCAGCAAATGTCCGGCCGCGATGTGCGCCGTCGACCGCAGCAACGCGAAACCGAGATGCTTGCGGCTGAGCACACGCTGGGTTTCAACCAGTTCGCCGTAGAATTCGTGTAGCGGCAGCCGCGTCGGCAGGACCACATGCTGAATGTCGAACAGGCGGTAGTCCCGGCTGATCAGCTCGCGTGCCTCGGTATGCCAGGTTTCGGTTCCGGGATAGGGTGTGTTGATGCTGATATTCACGATCTCGGGGATTTCCATGCACCATTCCCGGACCACCCGGAAGCGTTCATGGTCCCAATCGGGGTCGGCGATGATGTTGATCGCCACCGTGATACCGATGTCTCGGGCGACCTGCAGCGCCTCGAAATTCTCGCTGACGCTGACCCGCTTGCGGAATTTCTTGAGGCCCTCTTCATCCAGCGCCTCGAGCCCGAGGAACATGTATTTGACGCCGAGTTCCTTCCAAAATTCGAAGACTTCACGATTACGCAGCAACACATCGCCGCGGGTCTCCAGGTAGAAGTTCTTCTTGATCCCCTTGCGGGCGATCGCCTCGCCGATCTCCAGGCCGTGGCGCGATTGGATGAACGCGACGTCATCGACGATGAAGACGCCGGGTTCGACAATGCTCTCCAGATCGGCGACCGCGCGTTCCGGGCTCACGCAGCGGTAGCTGCGGCCATAGAAAGTCCAGGCGCTGCAGAAAGAGCAATCCCATGGGCAACCGCGCGAAAACTCGATCGAGGCGCAGGGATCGAGCACCCCGATGAAATATTTCCGCCGATGACGAAGGAGGTCCCGGGCCGGCGTCAGGTCATCGAGGTTATCGACGAAGGTCGGCGCCGGACCGATGCCGAATGGGCTTACCACGCCGGGAATTTCGCCCAGCGCCGTGCGATCGTGCGCGACCGCCTCGAGTAAGCGGACCACCGAGGCCTCGGCCTCGCCCTTGAGGATGCAATCGATCGCCCCACCGCCGTGTTCGAGGAACGCGTCCGCCGTGAACGACGCGCTGTGCCCACCGACAAAAATAAAGCAATCCGGCGACCGCGCGCGCACCGCCTTGGACAGATCGACGATTTCCGGAACATTCGCGAGGTAATTGCAGGAAAAGGCGACCACATCAGGCTGCCATCGGTCGATTAACCGATAGAAGGCGCGGTGATCCTCCACCTGCAGATCGATCAGCCGGACCTCGTGGCCGGCCTGTCGCACTGCGCCCGCGATGAGTTCGAGACCGAGCGGTTCCAGCCGCAGAAAAATCTTGGTGTACATCAACGGGCCCGGATGGACCGCCAGAAATTTCATAGCGCACACCCCCAACATCGAACAATCTGCGCAACCGACCGCCACCACACCGGTACGCGTATCGCGGTAAACCTTCGATTGAATTCAAGCAGACTCCGCGGCCGGGAACAATGCAAACCAGCGTTAGGATGATCACATTGTACTAACCCATAAGGCGCGGCCGACTTGCAACGCACTTGTTCCATCGCCACGCCGCGTACCGCGGACGTGCCGTCACACCCCGCCGATACCGGTTTCGAAGGCGCGCCGGATCAGCGCGCGCAGCGCCGCCGCGCGGCTGGTCCCCGCGACCGGTTTGTTACAGAGGCGCCATTGGGACGGATCGCCGGCAATCGCCTCCACATCGAGAACGACGAAAGCCGCGACAGTCATGGCTCCATCGGACACGGGGTATGCGCGAGCCCCGCAGGGCAATCCGGTCACCAGAAACACACCGACCAGGCGTCTTTGCAACCGCCCTCCAGGCTCGGCCTCGAAACCCATCATTGCCCGGCGGATTTCCGCCACCGTATCGTCGCGCCCCACCACCGGGCGAACCCCGGGATGCGTCTGCCGAAGGAATCGAATTACAGGTGGAATTGCCGGTTGGACCCGATTATGGACGCCCCTGAGCTGCCAGCCGAGACCCCAGGCGGAAATGTCCGACACGGCATTCCCCGGCGCCGTGGAACAGCCATGGACGCCCGCACCGACAAAGACACCGAAAATTAGCCACCCGATGGATTGCATGAATAGACTGTACCGTGGCGCGATCGGACCGGCCAAGAACCAACAGCAGCCAACCAGGCTTCAGTGCCGTTCCGCGATCCCCTGCCCGCTGCGGCGGTTGAACAGCTTGTCGAAAAAAGCTGTTTTCTGGGGACAACGCCCGTCCAGATGACACGATGTCATCTCGTCCGTCTTCTTGCCCTCGACAAACAGGCTGAGCCGCCATGGCCGACCCATGATGATCGTATGGACGTAGGTCGCGAAACTTTCCGCAAAATCCTCCCCCGGGCCGCTGGTACTGTAGAGGGATTCGAAGTTCGACTGCTTGATCGCGTTCATCAGGTCGGGCGCCGCCTCCAAAATCCGCCTGAATTGTCCGTTGCGCAGCGCCAACACCACTTCCGAGATTCGTCCGTCGCCCTTCGGCGCGGTTTGCGATTTCCAGGAATAGCAGGCGAAGCCACACGCTTCCGGATCGTCGATAGGAAGTTCTTCCGCGTCTGACACAAATGACCGGGAATTATCGACCACATGGCCGAATTCATGCAGCAGGAGATACTGGAGCATGACAAAGCGTTCTTTTTCGCCCTTCTTGGCGATCCTAGCGAGAATGACATACCGCTGATCGGGCGACTTAATCCGCAGGCCCATCGTGATGCCGCGCTCCAGCATCCCGGTGTCGCTGTAGAGGCGGTCGACCAGCACGCTCGTTGTCCCGTCATTGCCGCCGAAGGTGCCGGATTGGGGAATCGCAAGTCCAGAAATATAAGGGATCCCCGGCATCGATAGGTTCCCGACGACGTGTACACCGACCAGATGATCCCGCAGGATCGACTTCACCTCCTGCGGGAGTTGGTCTATCGCAACCTTGAGTTCGTGCCGGAAGGATTGCGTGCTCCGCGGTACTTCCAGCTTGTGCGTCCGGCCGTATCGGCTCTGCGGGTCTAGCACGCCGATCGCATCGTTGAGTTCGTCCAGCTTATCCTCGGGAATATTCCAGACCCGCCGGGCGGGCGGATAAATATCCCAGTCCTCTTGCCAGCTATCGGCCCATCGAAATTTAGGCTCACCCAATATCGTGAATTGCAGGCCGACATACAGCAGCCCAACAAAGGCGAAGACACCAACGATGGATTTTTCGGACATCGGAGCCTGCAGGTTGATGGAACCAGACGGCAAACCCGGCGGAATGCCGCGCCGCATGCCATCCAGGAAATATTCCGGTTCTGAAAATAGTTCCGAAGTGTAAACAGGGCTTTAACCGGGCAGGACGATTTCCCGAAGTACCGGAAATCCGGCTAAAACTCAGCCGATTGACGACAACCGTTTCAGGGCCTCTTCAAGCTTACTCACGGCGCGTTCTTCCTCGGCCATCCGTTCGCGCTGCGTCTCCACCACCGCCGCCGGGGCTTTCGCCAGAAATCCCTGATTTGAAAGCTTTTTCTTGGATTTATCGATCTCGACGTTCTTCTTGGCGATTTCCTTGTTCAGCCGTTGCTTTTCCTGACCGATGTCGATCACGGTAGCGATCGGCAGCGCAACCGTGGCCTCGTCATGCACTATCTGAACCGACCCGGGCGGCACCGCATCGCCCACGGCGGCATCCCCCAGCCGGGCAAGCCACATGATGAGCGACCGCTGGCGCTCGAACCAGGACGCCGCGTCCGCTCCCGGTCCGATCAGCACCATCGGCACACGGGCCGCGTGCGGAATATTCATTTCCGCCTGGACGGACCGAATGCCGCTGACCAGCCGCACGACCCAGCTCATTTCCCGTTCCGCATCTTCGTCGAGCAACCCGTCGGGATAGGCCGGCCATGCGGCCCGCACGAGATCGGACTTCCGGTCCGCCGCCAGGGATTGCCATAGCTCCTCGGTCACGAAGGGCATGAAGGGATGCAGCATCAAAAGGACCTGATCAAGCGCCCAGCCCGCCGTACCCCGGGTCTCGGCGCCGACCGCCGGATCATCTCCGTCCAGCAAGGGTTTCGCGGACTCCAAATACCATCCGCAAAAGGTTCCATAGATGAACTGATAGAGCAGTTGAGAAGCCTCGTTGAAGCGCAGCTCCTCGATTTTCTCCGTCACCTCGCGGCCACAGCGCACGGTCTCGCTGACGACCCAGCGATTGACCGTCGCACGCACAGCCGACGGATCGAACGCCGCATCCGGCGTACAGCCGTTCATCTGGCAGAATCGCGCCGCATTCCAGAGCTTGGTCGCGAAATTGCGCGAACTCTCCACCCGGCTTTCCGCCAGCCGAACGTCCCGGCCGGGCGCTGCCAGGGAGGACAGCGTGAAGCGAAGCGCGTCGGCGCCATAAGCATCGATAAGCTCCAGCGGGTCGATGACGTTGCCCTTCGATTTGGACATCTTCTGACCCTTCTCATCGCGCACCAGCGCATGCACATAGACCGTGTGAAACGGCACTTCGTCCATGAAGTGCAGCCCCATCATCATCATCCGGGCCACCCAGAAGAAAATGATGTCGAAACCGGTTACCAGAACGTCGGTCGGATAGTACCGGGCAAGCTCCGGCGTCTTGTCGGGCCAGCCCAACGTGGAAAACGGCCACAGCCCGGAAGAAAACCAGGTGTCGAGGACATCTTCATCCCGCGTCAGCGCGGTTTTCTTGCCGTAATGCGCCTCTGCAGCGGCGTGCGCGTCTTCTTCCGACACCTCGACGAAGATTTCACCGTCCGGCCCATACCAGGCCGGTATCTGATGCCCCCACCAAAGCTGGCGCGAAATGCACCATGGCTGGATGTTACGCATCCATTCGAAGTAGGTCTTGGTCCAGTTTTCCGGGAAAAATTTGGTCCGCCCGTCTTCCACCGCCTTGATCGCCGGCTCGGCGAGCGTCTTCGCATCGGCGAACCATTGATCAGTCAGATACGGCTCGACCGGCACGCCACCGCGGTCGCCATACGGCACCGTATGATCATGCTCCTCGATCCGCTCGAGCAGGCCCTCGGCGTCCATATCCGCTACCACCTGCTTCCGAGCCTCGAAACGGTCGAGGCCTCTGTAGGCTTCCGGCGCGGCATTGTTGATGCATGCACGGGTGTCGAAGATGTTAATCATCTCCAGGTCGTGCCGCCGGCCCACCTCGAAGTCGTTGAAGTCGTGCGCCGGGGTGATCTTCACCGCGCCTGATCCCTGTTCGGGGTCGGCATATTCGTCCGCGACAATGACAATGCGGCGGCCGACCAGCGGCAGAATGCAGTGTTTGCCAATAAGATCCGTGTAGCGTTCGTCTTCGGGATGAACGGCGACCGCGGTATCGCCCAGCATGGTTTCCGGCCGCGTCGTCGCGACCGTCAGGGTGCGCCCGTCCTCGCCTTCCACCGGGTACTTGAAATACCACAGGGATCCCGCCGTCTCACGCTGCTCCACCTCAAGGTCCGAAATCGCGGTCTCAAGCGCCGGATCCCAGTTGACCAGCCGTTTATCCTTGTAAATCAATCCTTCGCGATAAAGCTGAACGAACACTTTCAGAACGGCCTGGCTCAGCCCTTCATCCATGGTGAAGCGCTCGCGGCGCCAGTCGCAAGACGCGCCGAGCCGCCGAAGTTGTCCCGTTATGGTGCCGCCGGACTCATCCTTCCATTTCCAGACGCGATCGATGAAGGCGTCACGGCCCATCTCGCGGCGGGATATGTTATCGTCCTCGGCGAGCTGCCGCTCGACCACCATTTGCGTCGCGATGCCCGCATGGTCCATGCCCGGCTGCCACAGGGCGTCCCGGCCGCGCATGCGTTCGAACCTGATGAGAATGTCTTGCAGCGTATTGTTGAGGGCATGCCCCATATGGAGGCTGCCGGTGACATTGGGCGGCGGTATGACGATCGTGTAAGGGTCGCCGTCCGCGGGTTGGCCACAACTGAAGGCGTCACTTGACTCCCAGCGCGCATATTGCCGCCGTTCGATTTCGGTTGGCCGGAAAGTCTTTTCCAGATCCGCCATGCCCCGTTATCCCAAGCCAGAATTAATGCCGATTCCGGCCCTAGTCGGGGGTTAGCTGTCTTCTCCCGTACGGGCCATGCGTTCGATTTCGCGCCGGACGAGACGTTCGACCATATCGGGCAGGTTGTCGTCAAGCCATTGACGCAGCATGGGCCGCATTAGCTCCTCGGCCATCTGTTCGACCGTCAGATTGGAGCGCGGCACATCCACATGACGGGAAAGCTCGCCAAAGGCCGCCACACCTGCCGCCTTGGTAAAATCCGACAGAATGGCTTCCGCAGCGGGTGCCTGCGGTATTTCCGGCTCGGGCGCCGGCTGCACCACCGGTTCCGACGCAAACATCGGTTCCGGCTCTGGTTCCGGGAGCGGTTCGGGAGGCGCGTCGTAGATCTCGATCTCGCCATCATCCAGAGCGGGCGCAACGTCAGTCAACTCAAGCGGTTCTTCCGTTTGCGCGACTTCATCGAGCAATTCCAAAGGCTCCTCCTGCGGCGCGGGCTCGGGCGGTGGCCCGGCGTCGGCTTGTGGCGCCTCATCACCGTCCTCGGAAATAATCTTCCGAATGGAAGCGAGAATCTCTTCCATTGACGGTTCTTGCTGATCGCCTGCCTCACTCATGATTCACTCATCCTGCACTTATGGTGTGGCACATAACGCGACCGCGCCACATCGTCCTCGTTGATTATTTCCGAACAGAGCTACCGCTCCCCTCGGATCCGACGTCATCCCCAAGTCCCCACCACTTATCTTGAACCTGCCGATAATATTTTTGTGCATCGTAAAACGCGGTATCAAGCTTCAATGCCTGCGCCGTAAGTCGACCGACAGCGGACAGCAGTGCATATTGCGCGACAATTTCGTCACGTTCCGCGCGAACAAGATTGACCTGCGCATCCAGCAATTCCTGTTCGGCGTCGAGCACGTCGAGCACCGTTCGCGACCCGACCAATGCTTCCTGCTGCACACCTTCCAGCGCGATCCGGTTGGCGCGCACCTCGGACTTGAAAGACCTGATGCGCGCGCGCGCCGTAACGAGCGACTCCCAAGCGTTGTTGGCATCCTCTGTGGACTGGCGCCGGGCCTCCGACAGCCGTTGGCGATTGCGGCTTAGCACCTGTTTCGCTTCTCGCACTTGGCTCGAAACACTGCCGCGCTGGTAGAGCGGAATTGTGAGCTGCGCGGTAATCTGCGCCGAATCGACGTCTGTACCGGAAGAGATCTTATCGAATGCGCGCCCCCCCTCACCGATCAAATCAAGGCTAGGCAACAAGCGGCTCCGGACAACCCTTACATTCTGCCAAGCCGCACGTTCGTCATACAGCGACGCCAGCACACTCGGATTACCATCCAACGACAATTCGATGGATTCCTCGAGACTTGTTGGCAAGTCTGTGGATTGCGACGGTTTCTGAACGTTTTCTGGCTCCTTACCGACAATCCGCACGTAATTGCCGCGGCTAATTTGTAAATCGCCCTGCGCCCCCACCCGCTCGGCACGTGCGCGCGCGACGCGGGCTTCCGCTTGCGCCACATCGGTCCGCGTTACCTCGCCAACATTGAAACGATCTCTGGTCGCCTCGAGCTGGCGATTGAGGACTTTTTCATTGTTGATGTTCAATCTGAGCACAGCTTGATCACGAACAACGTTGAGATACGCGGTGACCGCATCCAGCAATACTTCCTGTTCCGTGATCGTCAACCGGGCACGCTC
>CAYYBI010000147.1:0-2766 GCA_964469835.1 uncultured Rhodospirillaceae bacterium | reverse complement strand
TTGTCGACGCCACGCGCCTGTGCGAAGTCTTCGTACGAAAGCTGTCCGGCCGGCCGACAAAATGGCCGGCGGTTTTTTTTTAAGTCGATGCACGGATTTAGATATTTTCCAAATAACGGCGACTGTGCAAATATGCCGTTTCTCGGGGCAGGGGTATTTGGCGATGACGCCATTCAACAAGGTGCAAATGAAGAGGGATTTACCGTGAAATATAAAATTGAGGACATCGAGGGCATCGGTCCGGCATTCGGCAAGAAATTGAGCGCCGTGGGTATCACCGATACGGAACTTTTATTGGAGCGCTGCGGCAGCCGCAGCGGCCGCACGGAGACCGCGGGCGAATCAGGTCTGACCGAATCGCAATTGCTCAAATGGGCGAACATGGCCGATCTGATGCGGATTTCAGGTGTTGGCGAAGAATTTTCGGAACTTCTGGAAGCCGCTGGCGTCGATACGGTGAAGGAACTGCGCAACCGCAACGCCGAAAATCTGGCCGCTAAAATGGCAGAGGTCAACGACTCCAAAAAGCTGACACGAACCGTTCCATCGGCAAGCCAAGTGACCAAATGGGTCGAACAGGCGAAGGAGCTGCCGCCAGTAATTACGCACTAAAGACCGGAATTGCTTCCGGACGATTATCGGCGTGCCGAAAGTGACTTTCGGTTGCCTTTGTCCAAGCATGGAAAGAATTAAGGCCGCGCGTGTTCGTCGATTGGACGAATAAGCGCGGCCTTTGATTTTGGAATTGCGTGTTGAATTTCCCATGCGGCGTCAGAGCCTAGGGATGCGGACGTTCAATGCAGCACGGTCCGGAATTGCATGTCCACGTCCGACGGCAGCATCTGAAAGGGCTTGAGACCGTTTTCCTTCGGCTGTGGCGGCAACGGATAATGTTCGATGACACCGAATTTCGTCGCAACGTCGTATTCCCCCAAGGCCATATCGAGAAGAACGAAGGACGCGGCGATCATCTGCCGGCTGTTCTCTTCCGTCATGCCGTCGATCAGCAAGCAGAGAACGGGAACCTCGTCGTCGTATTCAATGGCGTACCAGATGTGGTCGCCCTTCAATTCCTGATCCATAAAGCGGACGGCGACCTTCAAATCGCGGCGCGGACGGAATGCGGTGACGCGCCATCCTTCGATCGTGGGGGCGCATTTCGCCAGTTTGGTGACTTCGGGAAAGACCCGTCGAACGCCATCGGCGCTGATAACGAATTCGAAGGTACCGTCGTCGTCTTGACCAAGCTCGAATGTCAGATCCTCGTGCACTGCCTTAAGATAGGTTTCGACTTCCTCGACCACCTGTTCCCCGCGATCCTCGAAGGAGGCGAGAAGGTCGGTGTTTTCCTTGAACCAGGCCCAGAATTGATCAATGGGCGAGGTCTCTTGGCGGTGTACCGCGTAGGATTGTTCGATTGTTGGCGCGGACATGGCAGATCCTCCTGAATCCCTTAGCGTCCCCGTTTAATCGGGGCTCACCTAAGGAATTACAGGGCAACCATGAACAAAAGGTTGACGCCGGGTGTGGTCGTTTCGTCAGGATAGGCGGCGTCAGGGCCGTCACGCGATTTCGAACAATCCCGCGGCCCCCATGCCGCCGCCGATACACATGGTGCAAACGACGCGTTTTGCGCCCCGGCGGCGTCCCTCGATCAACGCGTGCCCGACCATGCGGGCGCCGCTCATACCGTAGGGATGGCCGATGGAAATCGCCCCGCCGTCAACATTGAGGATCTCGCCCGGAATGCCGAGCTTGTCGCGGCAATAGAGCACCTGTACCGCAAAGGCCTCGTTCAACTCCCACAGATCGATGTCGTCCATCTTGAGGCCGTGCCGTTCCAGCAGGCGCGGCACCGCATAGATCGGACCGATGCCCATTTCATCCGGTTCGCATCCGGCAACGGACAATCCGCGAAAATAGCCGAGCGGCTCCAGGCCGCGCTTTTCGGCTTCCTTCGCCTCCATGACGATGGCCGACGAGGCACCGTCGGAAAGCTGGCAGGCGTTGCCTGCCGTGATGATCGCGTCTTCGCCCATGACCGGCTTCAACTTGGCGAGGTCGTCGACCGTAGTACCGGGACGATTGCCTTCGTCGTGTTCCAGAGTAACTTCTTCCTCATGCGTCGCGCCGGTTTCCCGGTCGGTGACGATCTTGGTTGAGGTCATCGGCACGATCTCGTCGTCGAACCAGCCCGCCTGTTGCGCGATCGCTGTGCGCTGCTGGCTGAGCGCCGCGTATTCATCCTGGGTTTCGCGGCCAATTCCATAGCGCGCGGCGACTGTTTCGGCGGTTTGCAGCATGGTATCGTAGAGCGCCGGCTTGTTCTGCTCGATCCACGTATCGTTGGCGCGAAATTCATTTTTGTGCTCGTTCTGCACCAGGCTTACCGATTCGAGCCCGCCGGCCGCCATCACCGGCACATTGTCGACGATCACCCGCTGCGCCGCTATGGCGATGGTCTGCATGCCGGACGAGCAGAAGCGATTAACCGTGGCGCCGGACACCGAAACCGGGCAGCCGGCGCGAATGGCGATCTGCCGGGCGATGTTGCCGCCGGTTGCGCCTTCGGGCATCGCGCATCCCATCAGGACGTCTTCTACTTCGCCTGGCTCCAATTTGGCCCGTGACAGGGCATGCTCGAGCGTGTGCGCGCCGAGTTCGGCCCCATGGGTATTATTGAACGCACCGCGATAGGCCTTGCCGATCGGTGTGCGGGCGGTCGAGACGATGACGGCTTCACGCATGGACGAGTTCCTTTTACAA
>CAYYBI010000146.1:0-4272 GCA_964469835.1 uncultured Rhodospirillaceae bacterium | reverse complement strand
GGTTTGATCATCTATCAACGCTAGGCTGATTAATTAAGCCGCCGGTTCCAGCCCGTAACAGGGCCGGGGCCGGCGGTTTTCTTCTGCCCGGAATTTGTGTCACCGGACAATCCAGTACCCTGCGTTCCGAGAATGGTCTTGGCGTACGATGCAGGATGCATCGTGGTTCTTTCGCGCAACGAATTTATTCCGTCATTGCCGGGCGCGACTCGGCAACCCAGGCGCTGCCGTGACAAGCACTGATTTTCGAACTCTCGCGTCGAGTGCGAGAAGGATAAATAGGGCATAGGGACCGGCTCGGCGGATGCAGAGGAACCATACCTTCCGGGTGTCTCTCTATTTGCCTTCGCGGCGCCATGCCCAAGCGATTGATCCCAGCAGGAACACCAGAAGCAAGAACGGCGGCGGAACGGAAATCCGGCGCGCGCCGGTGACCAGGTATTGTTCGTTCGCGACCAATCCGATCCAGCTCCGACCGGCCTTGTTGCGCCGCGCGGCCACCCTGCGAATCGACGGCACGCCGTCCCGCAGCCAGCGCACGGACCCGCCGGTTGCCTTGACGACCGGCATCAGGGTTTCCCCGGTGGCGCGGACATCGGCCATTTCCAGCGGGTTCAGGGCGCCCGCGGCGGCCATGGCGACGTGCTCATCACCCTCGACCCGGTATAGCCCGGCCATCGAAACCGGCAGCTTGGCGTTATAGAGCCCCGGACTGACCTCACTCAGCGTCAATTTCTGGATCTTGCCGTCGGGATCGGTGACCGTCACGGCAGGATCGATCGGGTCGACGCTGCGCCGGTTCACCACCAGCGATCCGTCGCGAACCGACGCACGGAGAGCGTCTTCATCCAGCTCGGGCTCTTTCATCAGCCAATGGGCGAGACGCCGCAACAATTCCGCCTGCGGCCCGCCGCCTTCGAATCCGCGCGCCCACAACCAGATGTGGTCGCTGTTGAATTGGGCGACACGGCCGTCACCGACTTTGTCGAGGATCAAGAGTGGCGCGTCGTCGATTCCCTTCATCAGGGTGCGCCCCCGGGATCGTGCGACCTCGATTTGCCGGAACCAGCGGCCCCAGCGTGGTTTGCCGTCGGAATGCTGCTCCGGGCCGGCGGGGAGCCCGGCGGTCACCGGGTGGCGCAATCCGGTGGCACTGATTTGCGGCTGGAATCCTCGGGTGACGACGCCACCCGTGGGTTCGCCCGGCAATGCCTTTCTCAACGCCGTTCGGTAGATACTGAACGGGCTCGCGAAAGTGGGCCCCGCGGCGGACAAGAGCGCGCCGCCATTTTCAATGTAGTCGACGATGTTTTGCAGATAGATCGGCGGCAAGACGCCGCGCCGCCGGTAGCGGTCGAAGATGACGAGATCGAACTCCTCGAGTTTGACCTCGAAAAGTTCGCGGGTCGGAAAAGAAATCAGCGACAGCTCGTTGATCGGCGTCCCATCCTGCTTCTCCGGCGGCCGAAGAATCGTGAAATGCACCAAATCGACCGATGGATCGGATTTGAGCAGGTTGCGCCAAGTTCGCTCGCCGGCGTGCGGCTCGCCGGATACCAGCAGGACGCGCAGCCGATCGCGAACGCCGTTGACCGAAACAACGGCCCGATTGTTCTGTACGGTCAATTCCCCGGTCACGGGCGCAACCGCCAGTTCGAGCACTGTCGGGCCGCCGTGTTCCAACGAGAATATCAGGTTGTGGTCGACACCCACCGGAATCAGGCGTTCGCCGGCCGGCAGGCCGTCTTTTTTCAGCGTGACGCGAGCCTGACGCGCGGCCGCGTCTTTCGCGCCGTTTGGGCCCGAATCCTCGATGCGCACGGTGATGGTCATCTGCTTGCCGACAATTCCGAACGACGGCGCCCGCACCACGATTAATCGCCGGTCCGACTCATTCGGATTGCCGGCGATCAGCGCATGTATCGGCGCCGGTAGTCCCGAGGTTTCCGGGGCTTTCGGCAGGTCGTGCACTTGACCGTCCGTCAGCAGGATGGCACCGGCAACCCGTTGCGGGGGAACGTCGCGCAAGGCCCGCACCAAGGGATCGATCAGCTTCGTCCCGTCGCCGCCGTCCGAAATCTTTTCATGCCGCAAATGCAGGACTCTGGTTTCAAGAGTTTTGGAATGCGCGCGCAGTTGGTTTTGCAGCGACTCAAGCGCTTGCGCCACCTGACTTCGGCGATCGCCGATGGCGACGCTTGGTGAGTCGTCGACAAGCACGACGGCAACGTCCTTGAGCGGTTCCCGCTGTTCCTCGACCAAGGCAGGATTATAGAGCGCGAGCAACAGAACCGCGGCCGCGATCGCGCGGAGCCAAGCACCGTTGGCGCGCGCCACCAAACCCAACAACACCACGAGGCCGGTTACGCCGCTGAGCGCGTACAGCCATGTCAATGGCAGGATGGGCGAAAGATCAATGCTGGCCCAACTCATCGCCTATTGCCCCAACCGTTCGAGAATTGCGGGGACATGCACCTGATCGGACTTATAATTGCCGGTCAATGTGTACATGACCAAATTGACGCCGAAGCGATAGGCCATTTCCCGCTGGCGTTCACCGCCCGGCACAACCGCGAACATCGGCCTGCCGCCGCCATCCACTGCCCAGGCGGCCGCCCAGTCATGACTGCCGACGATGAGTCGCGAAACGCCGTCGTTGCTTCTGGCGTTGCCGCGTTCGACCCAGACCTGATTGCCGGACCAACGGCCCGGAAAGTCCTGCATCAAATAGAATGCCTTCGTCAGCACATGGTCCGGCGGCACCGGTTCGAGCGGCGGCAGATTGAGGCCGCGGGTTATCTGCCTCAACACTTGTGCCGGACCGCTGATAAAGGCGGCGCTCACCGTCTGATCGCGCGTGTCGAAAAGGATCGAACCGCCGTTCTGCAGATAGCGGTTCAATTTCGCAATCGTGGCTGCCGTCGGGGTGCTTTGCTCGGCCGATATTGGCCAATAGAGCAAGGCGTAAAAGGCTAGTTCGTCGTCGGCGACATCAACGGCAATCGGTGCGCCAACCTCTACCGCCGTGCGCCGGTTCAAGACGTCGGTAAGGCCGGTAAGGCCGGCTTGGCTCACATTGTCGATCGAATCGTCGCCGGTGACGACATAGGCGAGCCGGGTTGCCAGGCTGGCCTCGAGCGCCCTGGCGTCCGGACCGCCGGGGTTCTGTGCGCTTGCCGTGGACGCAATCAGCAAGACGCCAGTGAAAACGATGATGCCGACCGCAGCGCCACGCGTGATGGATGTCCGCAGTCGGCGTATCGACAGGGCATCCCGCAGAAGCCCGCGCAATGCGAGGCTGGCAATGATATCGGTCAGCAGCAGCAGTAAGGCGGCCATCAGCAAGAACGGCTTGAGGTCGACTTCTTCCGCGTTGACATAGGCCTGTCGCTTCATTCCGGCCGGCAAACCGCCAAGGGGCGCCAGGGAGTCGATCTGTGGCGACAGGTTCAGCGCGCGCCGCGTGTCGCCAAACCCATAATAGCCGGGCGGATGCCGCGGACTCGATTTCGTGTTTGCGAACGCGCCGGCGGGAATGGCTGTGGCGTCCGCATCCGGCTTGCTCGTCTGGCCGAACCCATTCAATGTCTCGAGCGGCGGCAACGGCCGTTTTTCGATCTTATCGGCATCGACGCCCCGGCTCGTGCTCAGAATGCGCCGCATCAACTGAATGAACAGGCCGGATAGCGGCAGGTTGGTCCACGCGGTATTCGCGGTCGTGTGGATCAGCACCAGACGTCCCTTGCCCCGGCGTTCCTGGGTCACCAGCGGTGTGCCGTCCGACAGCCGAGCCCAGGTTTTTGCCGCGAGGTCGAGCGACGGTTCCGCCAACACCTGTCGGGAGATCGTGACGTCGGGGGGAATCACCAATCCCCGAAAGGGGCTCTCCTCGCTGAACGGTGTCAGCCGGGCTGGCTGGCTCCAGAGCAGCACGCCTCCCAAATCACGGCCGCCGCGGCGCAAGCGCACCGGCGTCAGCGTGTCGTCGATGTCGCGCGCAAGCCGTGGCCCGGCGAAGCGGAGGAGCAGGCCGCCATCTTCGATCCAGGTGGTCAACGCCGCCATGTCTGCCGCGGCCATCGCATGTTCGTCCGGCCAGATAATAACCGCACGGCCTGACTTCAGGAGATCGGCGACGCCGCCATGCTTGAGGTCCGAGAATGGCCGCAGCGCGCGCTCGATGTAATATGTTTCGTTGAGCAATGACGGGCCAGTGTCCAACGGCCGATTGGAGATCAGGCCAACCGGGCGGCGCCGCCAGCGTTCGTCGAG
>CAYYBI010000145.1:0-3798 GCA_964469835.1 uncultured Rhodospirillaceae bacterium | reverse complement strand
GGCCTCGCCGATGAAGCCGGCGATCTTAGCGTCCTGCAAGATTGTTTCTGGGAAACCCATGCCCTGCAATGCGGCTATTGCACGCCCGGCATGCTGATCGCCGCGCAGGCCCTGCTCCACCGCAACAGCGATCCGGACGATGACGAAATTCGTGACGCCATAAGCGGCAATCTGTGCCGCTGCACCGGTTACGGCCAGATCGTCGAAGCGATCCGCCTCGCGGCTGACCGGCTCAATCAGCGCACCCGGCCAGAGGATCGGTCATGAACGGGGCCGACCAGCCATACCGCTATGTGGGCCGCCATCGCCGGACCAAGGAAGACCGGCGATTCATTGCCGGACAGGGCCGCTATGTCGCGGATATCAACCTTCCGGAAATGAAGCACGTGGCGCTCGTGGCGAGTCCGCACGCGAGCGCCCGCATCCTATCGGTCGACGCGGACGCCGCGCTCGCACTCGACGGCGTGCATGCCGTGTTAACCGGCGCGCAATTACAGGCCGCGATCGAACCAATTCAGCACGGCGTCCCGGCGCCAAATATTCACTGGTACCCGCTTGCCCATGAAGTGGTGTGCTATGCCGGCGAGTGGGTCGCAGCGGTGGTTGCGGACAGCCGGCACCTCGCCGAGGACGGCGCCGAACTGGTCGAAGTTCGTTACGAAGAGCGTCCCGCGGTGGTCGATCCGGAAGAAGCGTTCGAGGCCACCGATCACCTGGTCCATCCGGCCCATGGCAGCAACATCCTGTTCCATCGGAAATTTATCTGGGGTGAGGTCGAGAACGATTTCGCCACCGCCGACCATAGTCTGTCATTCCGCGTCAAATGGGGACGTAACTCCACCGTACCCATCGAGACATTTGGCGTGGTCGCTCAATGGCAACCCGGCGACGAGCTGCTGGACGTCTGGGCCTCGATACAGATGCCGAAGTATTCCGACCAGATCGCAGAGGCGCTGCGCCTGGCGGGCAACCGGGTCCGCGTTCACCAAGATGTCGACGTGGGCGGTAGCTATGGCGTGAAGCGCGGCCTGAAGCACGCAATTCTGGCCGGCTACCTCGCCCGGGAATTGGGGTTTCCGGTCCGGCTGATCGAAGACCGGCTCGACAACATGTCCGGCGGCGACGCCCATGGTCCGGACCGCATCTTCGATATGGACATCGCCTTCAACGCAGACGGCGCCATCACCTCGATGAAAATACGGGCGCTGGACGATTGCGGCGCCTATCCCGGCCGCGCGCCGTTGCAACTGGGCAAGCCGGTCGGATCGATTGTCGGCCCCTATCGCATCGGCAGTGTCGCCTATGAAGCGATTTCCGTGTGCACCAACAAGACCGCCCAGGTCGCCGTTCGCGGCTTCGGACAGGCGCCCACCAACTTCGCGATTGAAACGGCGGTCGATAAGGTCGCCCGCTTCCTCGACATCGACCGGATCGAGTTGCGGCGCCGCAACTTCATCCGCGCCGATGAATTCCCCTATACGATTCCGAGCGGCACCGCCTATGACAGCGGCGACTATCATACGGTGCAGCAGAAAGTCGCGGACCTGATCGATTACGACGGCCTGATCGCGCGGCGGGACACCATTCGCAACCGCGGCGGCCTCGCCGGGATCGGCATCTCGGCCTGCCTGGAACCGGGCGGCGGCAACGCGGCGTTCGAACCGCTGTTCAATCCAAACAATGATACCACCACTTGGATGGAATCCTGCACCGTCAAAGTGGACCGGCTCGGCGACGTCACCGTCCTGATCTGCACGTCCAGCGCCGGACAGGGACACCAGACATTAGCCGCCACCGTAGTGGGCGAAGTACTGCACATCGACCCGGCGGAAATCCGCGTGGTGCATTCCGACTCCCTGTCGAGCCTGCCGGGCAACAGCCCGGTGGCAAGTCGTATGGCGATCATGCTGGGCGGGGCGGCGCAACGGGCAGCCGAGACGGTCCGCGCCCGGCTGATCGAAATCGCGGCGCACAATCTCAACCGGCCCGAAGACACGCTGGTTTACGCGGATAAATCGGTCCATGCCGTCGACGACCCGTCGACCGGCCTCGACTGGCAGGCGCTCATCCGCATCTGTCATCGCCAATACCATCTCATGCCACCCGACATGGAACCGGGACTGCAGGCCATCCACACGCTGCAAGTCCCGAATGGCGGCGTGATGCCGACCGAGGACGGGCGCGTGCAGATGTATCCGTGTTTTTCCTTCGAGGCGCACATTCCGCTGCTCGAGATCGACCGCGGCACGGGCAAGGTCCGGATCCACGACTACGCCATCGCGCATGACTGCGGCACCGTCATCAGCCCCGGTATCGTGAAGGGTATGTTGCTCGGCGGCATTGCGCACGGCATTGGCGCGGCGCTGTACGAAAAATTCGAATACGATGCCACCGGTCAACACCTGACCGGAACATTTATGGATTACTTGTTGCCGTCGGCGCACGAAATTCCCGAAATCAAGATGGCCGAACACTGCACGCCGTCGCCGTTCACCGCCCTGGGCCAAAAAGGCGCCGGAGAGGCCGGCTATATGGGCTCCGCCGCCGCCATCGCCAGCGCGGTGAATGATGCGCTCTTGCCACTTGGACTCGAGGTAAGCACCCTTCCCGTCAAGCTCGGCATGCTGAGCGACTTGCTCAAAGACCACACCCGAATTGACTGACCGCTATCGCAACCCGGACCCCGCGCCATGATTATCGACATTCATGCCCATTACGCCCCCCAGACGATGTTCGACGCGCTTCTGTCGTCAATGGACGCGTTTCCGTCCATCGAGCTGCTGCAGCAAGACGGCAAATACCAGCTGGCCTTCGCTGGCCGGCCGCCGACACGGCCGGTAATGCCCAAGCTGCGCGATGCGGAGGAACGGTTGGCTTGGATGGCGGAACGCGGCATCGACCATCAGATCTGCGGCGGATGGCTTGATATGTTCGGCTACGAGATCCCCGGAGCGGAAGGCGCCGTCTGGAGCCGTATGATCAATGAGCACCTTCTGCGCGCGACCGAGAATCAACCTGGATTGACGCCATTGGCAAACATTCCCATGCAGGACGGAATACTGGCGGCGGAGGTGCTGCGCGAAGCCCTGGACGCGGGCATGCCCGGCACCATGATCGCCGCACAGCCGAAGGGCGAAGGCGGCAATCTCGACGATCCCGATCTCGATCCGTTCTGGGAAACGGCTTCGGAGCTTGGCGCGGTGATTATCATTCACCCGGTCTTCGACACGTTGGACAAGCGCGTACTCGATTACGACATGGTGAACGCGGTCGCGCGGCTCAACGACATGACCACAGCCTGTGCCCGTCTTTTGTTTTCCGGCCATTTCGTTAAGTACAGCGGCGCGAAAGTCGTTCTGAGCACCGGCGGCGGCGGGCTGCCTTTTGTAATCGGGCGCCTGGTGCGCAATTTCAATGCCCACCCCGGCCAATACGCCGACCCGGAAGAAGGGCTGCGCCAGTGCTATTTCGACAGCATCGTGTTCCAAACCGACGCTCTGCGCTTCATGTGCGACAAATTTGGCGCCGGCCGGATCATGCTCGGCTCCGATTACCCATTCCCGATCGGCGATCCGGCGCCCACCCGCGTCGTCCGGGATGCCGACATCCCCGAAGCCGACAAACAGCGAATTCTCGGTACGACGGCTGCCCGGTTATTTGGCGTCGGCTGAACCGGTCCGGGCGTAACCGAATACCGGAGCCGACAACCTGAAACATTCTGAAATCGCAACAAATACAACCAATAATTAACCATTTATTCAGCGCTTATCCCAAAACTAGCGATTAGTCGCGGTCGAG
>CAYYBI010000144.1:0-5201 GCA_964469835.1 uncultured Rhodospirillaceae bacterium | reverse complement strand
AACGGCGCAAACTGATGCGATTTCTCGGCGCCAAGGTTGTGCTGACGCCGCGGGCGGAAAAGGGCTTCGGCATGTACCAGAAGGCCAAGGAGTTGGTCGAGGCAAACGGCTGGTTTCTCGCCCGGCAGTTCGAGACCGACGTGAATGCGAAGATTCACGAAAATACCACCGCGCGCGAGATCCTGTCCGATTTCGAGGGCGAACGTCTGGACTACTGGGTGACAGGTTACGGCACCGGTGGCACCGTCACCGGCGTGGGTCGCGTGCTCCGTGAGAAGCGGCCGGAAACCAGGATAATCCTGAGCGAGCCGGCCAATGCACAACTTCTCGGCAGCGGGCAGGGGCAGGAGCGCAGCGCGGACGGGTCTCCCGCCGTCAGCCATTCTGCGTTCGAGCCGCATCCCATTCAGGGCTGGACACCCGATTTCATCCCGCTCGTCTTGCAGGAATCGATCGACAACGGGCTCTACGACGAGGTGATCCCGGTTCCGGGCCCGGTTGGGATCGAATGGTCCCGGAAATTGGCGCAGAGCGAGGGAATACTCACAGGCATATCCGGCGGCTCCACATTCGCGATTGCGATGCAGATCGCCGAGAAGGCCGAGCCGGGGTCGGTGATTCTTTGCATGCTGCCGGACACCGGCGAGCGGTATCTGTCATCGCCCTTGTTCGAGATGATCGAAGAGGAAATGACCGAGGAAGAAATCGCGTTGTCGCTGTCAACGCCGGGATTCCATATGCCTGCTGCCTGATTCTAGGCGGGCATGCCGGCAATCGCGAGGATCGGGAGAGGATCGCGAATTTGCGGGGCAAACGCCTGCCAATCGCTATCATTGCGCCGAGTCGCCGTCAGGGTTACAAATTGACTGTAGAAATCGCATGTGCGAGGCGGTGTGAATCGAAATATTCTCATAGGCTCGGTGGCGCTCGCCATCGGATTTATCGCGGTGATCTTCCTGATTGCGTTGGATCCTTTGACCGAACCGGCCCCGACACAGATGGAATCGGCGAAAGCTGAAGCCAAAAAGGCCGCGCCGGATGCGGCCGCCGTCGCCAATCCCGAAAACGTTTCGAAGACTTCGCCGCCGCAAGCAAGCCCGGCGCAGCGGGCGCGTGCCACAGGCGGTGAGGACGCGGTGAAGCCCGCGGGAACCGATGAATTGGTTCCGAGCTTTGACATCGTCCGTGTCAGCCCCAAGGGCGAGACGGTGATCGCAGGCCGCGCCAAGCCGGATGCGCAGGTAACGCTGTATAATGATGGCAAGGAGTTGGGCCGCGTTACCGCCGATAAACGTGGTGAATGGGTCTATGTTTCGGATAAGCCCCTGCCCGCGGGCAACGCCAAATTGACCATTGCCGCCAAGGACGCGGAGGGCAAGGTCGTACGCTCCGACAAGGTTGCGGTGGTTGTTGTGCCGGAACGAACCGTGCCGGGATCGTCGGATTCCAGGGCCGCATCATCGGGCACTTCCACCGCGCCCGCACAGCCGCCGCTGGCCGTGCTGGTGCCTCGGGAAGGGGCGAGCAGGCTGCTGCAGGCCCCAGCGCCCGGTCCCGGCGTCGGGACGGCGGCGCTGCGGCTGCAGGTGATCGACTATGATGAGGAAGGCCGATTGTCGTTGCGCGGCAAGGGAAAACCGGGCGCGGCGATCCGCATCTACGTCGATAATGGACCGGTCGGCGAGGCAAGAGTGCCGACTGACGGCAAATGGCAGTTGCGGCCTAATCATGCTGTTGCACCGGGAACCTACAAGCTGCGGATCGACCAGATCGCGGCCGGCAAGGTTTCGGAGCGTGTCGAGCTGCCCTTTACCCGCGCCGCGCCGCTCAAGAGCCGGCCCGGGGAAAACTATTTCATTGTGCAGCCCGGCAACAGCTTGTGGCGCATTGCTCGCCGGTCCTATGGCGACGGAGTGCTCTACACGGTGATCTATCAAGCCAATCTTGACCAGATCCGCGATCCGGATCTGATCTATCCCGGGCAGGTCTTCGCGGTGCCCGCTTCGGCAATTCGTTAGCGGCGCGGTGAATTTACCATTTCTTCCGATATTTGGCGGATAGTCCGGAATCTCAGCGGATTGTGACGACATATCCAGTTAAAGCCTCGCCATCTTGGTCGAACGGACCGTCGATAACGCTCATTCCAGTCATTGCAAGGATTTCACCGTGTCGACGCTGAAGGAAACTCTGAAACCGGTCCTTTTTCCGATTCACCGGGCCGGATGGCCGTTCATTGCCATCTTTGCCGGGGTGACGCTGTTGGGCGCCGTATTTTGGGGGCCGTTCCTGTTCGTCGGGGGCGCATTGACGATCTGGTGTCTCTGTTTTTTCCGCGACCCTGACCGTATGACCCCGGACCGCGACGGGCTGGTCATCAGCCCGGCCGACGGCGTGGTGCAGATGATTGTGCCTGCGGCACCACCACCGGAGCTGGAAATGGGCGACGATCCGCTCACCCGCATCAGTGTCTTCATGAATGTCTTCAACTGTCACGTCAATCGTAGCCCGGTCGAAGGTGAAGTGCGCAAGCTGGCCTATCGTCCGGGGAAATTTCTCAATGCGTCGCTCGACAAGGCGAGCGAGCATAACGAACGGCAGTCGGTTCGGCTCGCCATGGCGGATGGCCGCGAGGTGGCGTGCGTGCAAATCGCCGGGCTTGTAGCGCGCCGCATCGTTTGCGAGATCGAAGCGGATCAAAAACTCCGCACCGGCGAGCGCATCGGCATGATTCGTTTCGGCAGCCGTGTCGACGTGTACTTGCCCGATGGGGTAGCGCCGCTGGTCGTGACAGGGCAGACTACGGTCGCTGGAGAGACGGTCCTGGCTGATTTGGCGGGTTCGGAGCCCGCGCGAACTGGGGAAATACGTTGATAATGAAACGTCGCCGTTTTCGTCGTGTTCCACGGTTGAAGGGGCAAACCTTCAACCGCCTCGTGCCCAACATTATTACCGTCGGTGCGTTGTCCGCGGGATTGACCGCAATTCGTTTCGCTGTCGAGGGGCGATGGCAGTTCGCCGTAACGGCCATTCTGGTCGCCGCCGTGCTCGATGCACTGGATGGGCGCATGGCGCGTCTGCTGAAGTCAGCGAGCGATTTCGGCGCTGAGTTGGATTCGCTGTCCGATGTGATCGCCTTCGGCGTGGCCCCGGCGGTCGTGATCTACCTTTGGGTGCTAAGCGGTGTCGAAGGGCTCGGCTGGATCGCCGCGCTGTTCTTCACCGTCTGTTGCGCGCTCCGGCTGGCGCGCTTCAATACGTCAATCGATAAGCTGCCGCCCTATGCCTATAATTATTTCACCGGCGTACCGGCACCCGCAGGCGCCGGCTTGGCGGTACTGCCGATGATCGCCAGTTTCGAATTTGGCCCGGAGGTTGCGGCAAATCCCATTCTGGTGGGCATTTGGCTGGTGCTGGTGGGCGGAACGATGGTCAGCCGGTTGCCGACCTTTTCGTTCAAGAAGTTAAAGATTCCGCAGAACTATGTGCTGTTCGTGCTGGTTGCGGCCGGCTTGGTCGTTGCCGGCCTGGCAAGTGCGCCCTGGCGGACGCTGCTGGTGGTCGGCATGGTCTATCTGGTCACGATACCTTTTGCTTCAATGTCCTATCTGCGGCTTCGCCGTGAAGCCGAACGGCTGCATGACGACTCCGACGATGAACCGGATCAGGATGAAGACGAAGGCGGCAGTGATGACGCGGGAAAGACGACGCCGCACCTGCGACCGGTCTAAACGCGGCCGCGCCTAGGCCGGGTGCGCGGCCGGGTTGGTCGCGCCGCGGCGCACGACCTCGCGCCGCGTGCCGACATTGCCCACATGGCTGTTCAGCGGCACGTCGACGATTTCTGCGATATCGCGGGCCGCGGCGAGCACTTCGGCCGGGTCCAGCCCGGTATCGATCCCCATCATGTCGAAAAAATGCACAATGTCCTCTGTCGGCAGGTTGCCGATCGATCCAACGCCGCCCGGAAAAGCAATGCCGCCGCCGATGCCGCAAATCGATCCTTCGACAATGGTGACGCCCGCATCGAGGGCGGCAATCAGATTGGCCGGCGCCAGACCCATCTTTTCATGCAGATGGAAGCTGAATTCGCAATCGGGGAACTGGTCATGGGCGCGCCGGAACAGGTCGCCAACTTGACGCGGGTCTTCCATGCCAGTGCTGGCGGCCAGATAGAACCGTCGAATGCCGGCGTTTCGCAGACGCTTCACGCAATCGAGCGTCGCTTCCGGCGGGATAACGCCTTCGTAAGGGCAAAATAACGACATGCCCAGGGCCATCACGAAAGCCCGTCCGGCCTCGTCGGCGACGCGAAAACAGTCGCCGCCGACTGTGATGACTTCGTCCAAAGTCATGTTCTGGTTCTTGGCCAGATAGCTTGCGCTGACGGTCATCAAACCGAGAATCTCGTCGATATTGGTCGCAACCGCGCGGATCGCCCCTTTTTTGTTCGGCACCAATGCGCGATAGACCGTGCCCGGCCGGCGCTTAATGCGCGCCAGCACTTCCTCCGCATCGGTCAGCATCGGGACCACCCTTGGGTGGGTGAAGCTGGTTACCTCGATGACCGGTAGGCCCGCATCGCTGAGCCGGTCGACCATGGCCACTTTCTTGTCCGTGTCGACCCAATGATCGAGCGATTGCAGCCCGTCGCGCGGGCCGACCTCGACGACGGTTGCCTTATGGGGGAGGGACAGCATCGCTCTTCCTTTCTCAGTCGAGATCGTAACCGGCTTCTTTGAGCATTGCCTCGTCAAACCCGAGTTCGTCGATAAGGACATCACGGTTGCTCGACCCGAGCCGAGGCCCGGCATGCCGAATTCCGCCGGGTGTTCGTGAAAATTTTCCGACCACGTTCTGCATGCGGATAGGACCGCCAAGTTCTTCGTCCTCGACGGAAAAGATGTTGCCGCGAGCCTGAATGTGCGGGTCTTCAAAGATATCCTTGACGCTGTTGCACGCCGCGGCGGTGGCGTCGAACTTCACGAACAGGGCGATCAAATCTTCCCGGTCGAATTTTTCGATTGCGGCCTGCAAGGCGTCGTCAAGGGCGACCGAGTTTTGAATGCGGAGCCGGTTGTCAATGAAGCGTTCGTCGGTGACCAGCTCGGGTATTTCCAACGCGTCGCACATGCGTTCGAATGTGGACTGTGCGCTGCCGGAAATCGAGACCCATTTGTCGTCCTTGGTACGATAGGTGTTGC
>CAYYBI010000143.1:0-5851 GCA_964469835.1 uncultured Rhodospirillaceae bacterium | reverse complement strand
TACCGAAAAGCCGAAATGTCCGGTGATCTTCCAGTGGGGCGAGACCGATGCGTCGATCCCGATGGACAAGGTGCGGATGGTCGAAGCCGCGCATCCGGACATCACCTCGTATGTCTATGGCTCCGGCCACGGCTTCAACTGCGAAGACCGCGATTCCTACCACGAGGCGGACGCCAAATTGGCGCATAAACGGACGCTGGAGTTCTTCGCCCAACACGTCGGCTAGGCTCTAGCCTTACCTGCGGGTGGCGCGCGGGGCCGTTCCGCCTCGCCGCGCTGCCGCTCGGATATACCAATTGGGAGGCCCGGATGACGGACCAGATACTGCTCGATATCCGCGACAATGTGGCGTGGATCACCTTCAACCGGCCGGAGGCGCGTAACGCGCTCAGCATCGAAATGCGCGAGGCCATGGTCAAGATGACCGGCGATCTCGAGGCCGATGACTCGGTCCGCTGCGTGGTTTTGCGCGGCGCCGGCAAGAGCTTCCTCGCCGGCGGTGACGTCAAGGCGATGTACGACGCGACCCAGTCGATCAGCGCGGAGGAGCGCCAGAAGCAGCGGATGGTCTCGATGCACGTCACCGATTACCGGATCCAGGCGCTGCGGCGCATGCGGAAGCCGGTGATCGCCAGCGTGCATGGCGCATGTGCCGGTGGCGGGCTGTCGCTGGTCGGTGCGGCGGACCTCGCGATCGCGGCGGAGGGAACCGTGTTTACCTTTGCCTTTTCCAAGATCGGCATCAGCCCGGATGGCGGGTCGTCCTATTTCCTGCCGCGCATGATGGGCATGAAGAAGGCTTTCGAGCTGGCCTTTCTGTGCGACCGCTTCGATGCGGAGACGGCGAAGGAGATCGGTTTGGTCAACTGGGTCGTTCCGGCCGATCAGCTCGAGGCGGAAACCGAGAAACTCGCCAAGCGGCTGGCCAGCAGCGCGACCCAGGCGCTTGGCCGGACCAAGGCGCTGTTCAATGCCTCGCTGAACAACACCATCGAACAGCAGATGGCGCTGGAAACCCAGTACCTCTCGGAAAGCATGGCCACTGAAGACCACGTGGAAGGCGTGACCGCCTTCGTCGAAAAACGCCCGGCGGAATTCAAGGGCCGGTAGCGGAAGGGCTGCGTGAGATGATTTTCCGCATCCTTCGTCAGGCTCAGGATGAGGAAAATCATCAGCGCGGGGGGCCGTCGGTGCAGCGGCCTCATGCTGAGCGTGTCGAAGTATGCGGCCGCGCGTTCGCCGATGGCATAATTAACGGGACGAATATAGGACGCAATGACATGCGGGCGAGGATATCTAAGTAAGAAATTTATCGAATCAGATCGCGAAAAACCGAGGGAGGACTGACAATGGCGCGGAGCAGCGATATGGACGCCAGTACGCCGAAGCATTTGCAGGACCAGTATGCGATCGCCGGCATCGGCGAAACGACCTACACGCGGGGCTCCGGGCGGACCACCCGCGCGCTCGCCTGCTGGGCGATCAGCAACGCGATCAAGGACGCGGGCATGACGGCGGCGGATATCGACGGTATGCTGTCTTACTCGGGAAACGATTCGACTTTCTCGACCTTCATCGCCGGCGATCTGGGCATCCGGCTCAACTTCTACATGGACGTGCATGGCGGCGGCTCCTCGACCGAGGCGCTGATCGGCATCGCCACCGGCATCATCGAGGCGGGGATGTGCAACGCCGTGGTGATCTTCCGCGCCATGAACGGGTATAGCGAGGTACGCATCGGCGGCACCGGCGCGCGCTCGGCCGTGCCGGTCAAAGGCGACGCGCTGCACGACCGCGCCTATGGCTGGCAGAGCGCGGGCCAGAAGTTTGCGCCGACCTTCATGCGCCACATGTACGACTACGGCACCACGCCGGAACAGATCGCGGGCGTAAAGGTGGCGCACAGCAAGCACGCCTCGAACAATCCGAAGGCCTATTATAAAAATCGCGTTACCGTGGAGGACGTGGTCGGCAGCCGTTTCATCTGCAAGCCGCTGCATCTGCTCGACTGCTGCGTCGAGACCGATAATTCGACGGCGATCATCGTGACCCGGGCCGACCGGGCGAAGGATACACCGCATCGGGCGCCGCTGATCCGGTCGGTGGTCGGGCGCTGCTGCAAGCCGCGGCCGGAGGCGCATTTCCAGCACGGGCCGATTTCCACCGTGGCCGGGTATTACGCCAAGGATATTTTATGGGGAAACGCCGGCGTCGGGCCGGAAGACATCGACATCACCGGCTCCTACGATGCCTTCACCTTCACCACCATGCTGCAGCTCGAGGATTACGGCTTCTGCAAGAAGGGCGAGGGTGGGGACTACGTCAGCAACGGCACGATCGAACTCGGCGGCAAGCGGCCGAACAACACCGCCGGCGGTCACCTTTGCGAGGGCTATACCCACGGCATGAACATGGTGATCGAAAATGTACGCCAGTTGCGGGGCGAGGTGGATGATTCCTGCCCCGTCGGGCCGGACGGCAAGAAGCAGCATACCCACGACTACGGCGAGGGTGGCTGCCGCGCGGTGAAGGATCCTGAACTGACCTGCAACATGGGCTGGGCGAACCCGGCGACCGGGTCGGCGATGGTCATGCGGCGCGGCGACAACTGAGCCTTGGGGAGGAGATAAAGATGGCTGGATTACAGGGCGACTACCTCGGCATGAACCTCACGGTCAGTGAGCTCGACATCGAGAATATCGAATATTTCAAGCATTGCGCGGCGCATGAATTCCATCTGCAGAAATGCGAGGACTGCGGCATCATCCGCTATCCGCCGGGCGCGGCCTGCCATCAATGCGGCAGCCTGGAGTCGCGCTGGGTGCCGGTGGAAGGCAAGGGAACGCTGCATTCCTATAGCGAAGTTCATCACGGTATTCAGCCCGCGTTCAAGGAGCGCGTGCCCTATATGATCCTGCTGGTCGAGTTGGACACGCAGAAGGGCACGCCGACCGAGCACGAGGCGCTGCGTATTCACGGCAATCTGGTGACGCCGGACGGCGAAATGGCGCCGCCGGACATGGTCAAGCGGGTCGGCATCGGCACGCGCCTGCGTATGGTGTTCGCCGACGTGTCGGACGGGCTCTCGCTGCCGCATTGGACGATCGACGAGGAGGCGGAACAGCCGGAAAATCCCTGGCGTTACGCGCAGGAGTAGGGCGGGCGGCGGTTCATTGCCTTAGGCCGGGTGGCCGGCACCCTGTCAGTGCGTCAGGATCTGGTTGAGGAAGAGTTGCGTGCGCTCGTTCTTGGGCGTCGTGAAGAAGACTTCCGGGGGCGCGATCTCGACCACTTCGGCGTCGTCCATGAACACCATCGTGTCGGCGACGGTCTTGGCGAATCCCATCTCGTGGGTGACCACGATCATGGTCATGCCTTCCTCTGCCAGTTCGACCATGACGTCGAGGATTTCCTTGATCATTTCCGGGTCGAGCGCCGATGTCGGCTCGTCGAACAGCATGATGCGCAATCCCTTCGGGCATTACAACAAGTCAGCCGAGACAGACCATCACGGTGGGGTTGGCGGCTGGCTAAATCGGATCGGGTCGTGGCGGTTGATTAGAAGAATTAGGAGAAGAGGGTACACAGCGCTGCAATCGGCTTAGATTGATCTTTCGGCCAACGGCACGCATTTGCGAGCCAAACGTCGTTTTCTAACTGTTGAGAAACTGGATTAGCCGGCGCGGACAACCTCCACGGCAGGCCACAAAAATAGTGTAACGAAGACGCCGACATGGGCCGCCGATTCCATGCACCAGCCACGTCTCTCGGAACCGCGGGTAAAGAAGTACATAACGACCGCCGCCGCCGCCGCGACAATGACGGGCGCGTTGGCGATACGGGCGACGTCCCACACCAGCCGGTCCAGCTCGATGAAGCCGAATTCCCATTCGTAATACTGCAGCACCCAAATTAGGGAGCCGGCAAAAATCGCGAGCGCGACCCGTAAGATCCGAAACGGAAAGGCCTGAATGGCCTGGCGTTGTTCATCACTGAGCATGCGAGAGAAATAGGCAAAAGACGTTGAGAACTGTTTAACATCAACCCTGCGGTGCACGCGGTTGGGCACGGTTCTCAACGCCCCTGTGGGCGTTCGATCGAGTGGATATTGCCAAGCCGGAAAGCCACATTGACCTAAGATTTCGGGACGAGATCGCCCTCCAGTGTAAACCGCCGGTCGGTCTTCGATGCTGCTTTGATCGTCATCGTGCCGATACCCTTGAGGCCTTTGAACTTGCCGGTGCCGCTGACCACTTCCCAATGGCCGTAGTCGAGCAGCTTGAATTTCTTCTTGCCGCCGGGGTTGGCGGACACGGTGTTACGGCTTCTCCCAGCGGCCCGCCTCGGCGGCGACCATGAAGTCGCCGGTCATGCGGTTGAACAGTTCCGGCTCCTCGATCGGCAGCAGGTGGCCGCTCATCGGGAAAACAGCGAGGCCGGCGCGCGGCAGGGCCTGCTTCAGGAACAGGCTGCCCTCGATGCAATTGGCGTCCTGATCGCCGACAATGATTAGCGTCGGCACGTCCATCGTGCGGAGGTCGTCCTCGATGTTTTGGAAATTCGGCCGTTTGAGCGGGACGCCGACGGCCATATGCGCCGAGCCGACCGGGTCGTGCTCGATAAGCTGGTCGCGGAATTCGGCCCAGCCGCGCGGGTCCTTTTTCTTCATCGGCTGCCGGTTCGGCTTGTCGGCCTGGCCCCGGGCGACGCCTTCCATGCCTTCCATGAGCAGCCGTTCGGCGCGCGACGAGAAGTCGTGCTCGAACTCGGCGCGGTCTTCCGCATCGTGGACACTGCCGTGGCCGCCGCCCGCGACGATCAGGGACAGGCAGCGCTCCGGCGCCTTCAGCCCCAGGAACACCGCCGTGTTGGCACCGATCGACAGGCCGCAGATATGCGCCTTGTCGATGTCCAGCGCGTCCATCATTCCCAGCACGTCGCCGCACAGGATGTCCTGCGAATAGGCGTCGGGGTCGTTCGGAATGTCCGATGGGGCATAGCCGCGGTAGGAGGTGGTGACGCAGCGGTAGCGCCGGGCGAAATGGCGCATCTGCGGCTCCCAGCTCCGGTAATCCCCGGCGTATTCGTGCAGGAACAGGATCGCCGTCCCGCTGCCCGCTTCTTCGTAGTACAGGTTGACGCCGTTGACGGGAATTTTGGGCATGGTGGCTTCCTTCTGAATTTCAGCGGGTCGGCGGCAAGGTGCTGGACACCGACGGCCGTTCGCCGATCCTGTCGACCCACGTGCTGAGTTTGGGACGGCCCGTCCGCCAATCGTATCCGGCCGGCCGGCCGTCGCGTCCGTGCAGCGTACAGGCGAGGGTGATTTGCGCCATGCTGAGCAGTCCGGCCATGACCGGATTGTCCATTTCGGCCTCGAAGGCGTCGGCGAGCCGATAGGCGCGCGCCTGCTCATGGCCGATGATGAACTGGGAATGAATTTCCTCCGGCCGATAGATATATTCCCGCGACCACAGACTGATTCCGTCCAGCATGCTGCGCGCCATGGCGTCCAGGCGCCGCGCCTCCAGGCCGTCGAGGCCGGGCGCTGCGGCAAATTGCGGATTGCCGTCAACATGATCGAGATAGTGGCAGACCAGGGTGGAATCCTCCAGGCCCGTGCCGTCGCCGAGCAGCAGGAACGGCACTCGTCCCGACGGGTTGATCTTGTAATAGGGGCTGTTCTCGACGCGGGTCTCGGGGACGATGACCTCGACCCGGTCTTCAAGTCCCTTTTCGAGCATGACGATGCGGGCCACGCGGCCATAGGGCGAGGTGAGGGTGGTATACAGCTTCACGGTTGGTCCTTTGCGAGTATAGTAAGAGAGTGGCGGGGCGTTGCCCGACGCGG
>CAYYBI010000142.1:0-2681 GCA_964469835.1 uncultured Rhodospirillaceae bacterium | reverse complement strand
CTGCTGCGCCGGCGGACCGGGGACCTCATGGGTATGGCGACGCAGGATGTCGAGAAGGTGGAGTATTTCTTCGCCCACACGATTGCGCCGGCCTTCGTTGCGGTGCTGATTCCCGGCCTTGTGCTGGGAACCTTGATCGCGTTCGGTTGGCAAATGGCGCTGGTGCTGCTGCCCTTCCTGGCCATCGTCGCGCTCAGCCCTTTCCTGATGCGAAACCGCATCGACGTGCTGGGCGCGCGCACCAGCGAAGCGCTGGGCGACCTGAACGCCTTCACGGTCGATACGGTCCAAGGGCTCGGCGAGATCCTCGCGTTTCAGCAGATCGGCCGGCGGCGTCGCGTGTTTACGGATAAAGTCCGGCAGCACCATCGATTGCGGATGCCCTATTTCGGCGATTTGACGGCGCAGATGGCGATCCTCGAAGCCGCGGTCGGGTTGGGCGGGCTGACGGTGATCGTGACCGGCACGCAGTTGATCGCTGCGGGATCGTTCGACAGTGCCTATCTGCCGTTGCTGTCCCTGCTTGCGATGGCGGCCTTCCTGCCAATTTCCGAAATTGCCCATATCGGCCGCCAGCTTGCCGATACGCTCGCCTCGACGCGCCGGCTCTTTGCGGTGCATGGCGAGCCGGTGCTGGTCGAGGACGGCGCCGGCGTCCCCGGCGGATCCGCGACCAGCGGCGCCGCCCTGGATGTGGATAAGGCGAGTTATCGGTATCACGGCCGCAACCGGCCGGCGCTCAAAGATATCAGTATCGCTGCGCCGGCGGGCCGAACGATCGCACTGGTTGGCCCATCCGGTGCGGGCAAGACGACGCTGGCGCATCTGCTGATGCGGTTCTGGGATCCCGAAACCGGCACGGTTCAGATGGCGGGGCACGACCTCCGCGATTATGGGCTCGACGCGCTGCACAACGACATGGCGCTGGTGGCGCAGGACACTTTTCTGTTCAACGACACGCTGCGCGCCAATATTCTGATCGCCAAACCGGAGGCCAGCGCGGCCGAGATCGAACAGGCGGTGGACCGGTCTGCCTTGCGGGAATTCGTCGATAGCCTGCCCGATGGGCTCGATACCCGGACCGGCGAACGGGGCATGCGGCTGTCCGGCGGACAGCGCCAGCGCGTCGCCATCGCCCGTGCCTTTCTCAAGGATGCGCCGGTGCTCATTCTTGACGAGGCGACGTCGCATCTCGATGCGGTCAACGAACAGTTGGTGCGCCGGGCGCTCGACGATCTGATGGGCGATCGCACGACAGTGGTGATCGCGCACCGGCTTTCCACGGTGCGAAACGCCGACGTCATCGTCGTTATGGATGAAGGCCGTGTGATCGAGACGGGCGGGCATGCAGAATTGCTGGCCCGGGGCGGGTTGTATGCGCAGCTCGTTGCGCGCCAGGTCGCTGGAGCCGCCGCCGAATGACGGCAAGAATTTGACGCAGACCACCTCGAGCTTCGGACTTGTCGTCGTATTGAGCGCCGCATTGGTTCTGACCATGACCGGATTCATGCCGGTCGCGGCGGTATTGCCGGCAATCTTCGCCGATTGGGGATTGACGGAGACCGAGGCCGGCTGGCTCAACGGCGTCTTCTTCGGCGGCTATGCCGCGGGCGTGCCGCTGCTCTTGCCGTTGACCGACCGGATGGATCCGCGCCGCGTCATCGCCGGCGCCCTTGTGCTAAGCGCCCTGGCGGGATTCGGGTTCGCATTCCTGGCCGACGGTTTGTACGGCGGCATCGTTTTCCGGATCGCGGCGGGGATCGGTCTCGCGGGCGTGCATTTCCCGGGCATGAAACTCATCACCGACCGTCTCGACGGGCCAGCGCAGCAACGTGGATCAGCCGTCTATATCTCGGTGTTCAGCATCGGCGGCGCGCTGTCCTTTATTAGCGCTGGGATGATCGAGGCGGTTCTGCCCTGGAAATGGGTCTTTACGGTTTCGGGCGTTTGCGCGGCGGTGTCCTGCTTGTTGGTCTATTTTCTGATCGCTCCGGATAACCGGATGCGCGCGAAACCGGACACCGCGTTGCTCGATTTTCGGCCGGTGCTAAATAACGGCCCGGCGATGCGTTATGTCATTGCTTATTTCGGCCATGTCTGGGAGGTGTTCGCCTTCCGTGTCTGGTCCGTCGCGTTGCTGGTGTTCAGCGCGTCGCTACCCGGCAATGAGAACTTCACCGGTTGGAACATGGCGGTGATCTCCGGTGCGACGTCTTTTCTCATGATGCCGGCCAGCGTCGGAATTGCCGAGTTGGCCAGCCGGTTCGGACGGGTCCGGGTTGTGACCATATTGACCGTGGTTACGACTTGCATAGCACTGCTGCTTGCACTCTTTAAGACGGGCGCGTTTCCCTTCATCGTCGTGCTGATGGTGCTGTATTTCATGGCTGCGTTCGGCGACACGGCGTCGCTGGCCGGCGGCATCGTCGCGGCGTCCGTACCGGAATATCGGGGTGCGACATTGGCCGTGTACGCCCTGGCCGGTTTCCTCGGTGGCATGCTTGGGCCCGTGACGTTTGGCGTTGTGCTGGATCTGGCGGGCGGGCGCTCCGCGCCCCAAGCCTGGAAGCCGCGACCGGCTGCATAAGGACACCCACGTGTGTTTTCGGGCTATTGATTTGTGCGTCCATCCGTGGGCACCGCCAAACCGCAAGGATCACTCCCAGCACCGCTGCGAATCG
>CAYYBI010000141.1:0-7881 GCA_964469835.1 uncultured Rhodospirillaceae bacterium | reverse complement strand
CGTCTTCCTCTGCGCCCAGGCGGCGCTGCCCCATATGATCGCCGCCAAGGGCGGCAGCATCATTACCTTGGGTGGTCTGACGGCGCATGCGGGCGTCAAGAGCCGTCTCCATGTCTCCACCTCCAAGGCCGCCGTGGTCGGCATGACCATGGCCTTGGCGCATGAAGGGGCGGAAGCGGGCGTGACGGCGAATGTGGTGGTTCCCGGGATGATCGATACGGTGCGGACCGCGGCGACGGGCGAATTGCCGCCCGGCTATACCGGTGGCGACAATCTGCTGAACCGGAAGGGGCGGCCGGAAGAGATCGCGGCGATGATCCGGGCGCTCTGCGGGCCGGCCGGCCGCTACACCACCGGCCAGACGATTCACGTCAATGGCGGTGCGTATACGACGACCTGAGTTGTCTTCGGTGCGTCGGTATTGCTGGTTCGGTTGACTCGCGTCGGCGCGTTGTCATGCGCTATGCTCGGCCCGACGGCAAGCGGGAACACACCAACCTCGGCAGGGAGCATTGCATGGCAAGTCCACAAACCATGTTCGACAAAATCTGGCAGCGCCACATCATCGTTGAACGCGACGACGGCCAGTGCCTGCTCTACGTGGATCGCCATTTATCCCATGATGGATCGTTTCACGCTTTCTCGGCGTTGCGCGAGGCGAATCTTACCGTGCGTCGTCCGCAGCAGACATTTGCAACGCCCGATCATTACAGCCCGACGGATGTCCGGGCGATCGAGGACATTGGCAATGCGGAACTTCGGGAGAAGGTCGAGACGCTGGCGGTAAACACCCGCGATTTTGGCGTCACGCATTTCGGGATCGACGATGACCGCATGGGGATCGTACATGTCATCGGGCCGGAACTCGGGATCACCCAGCCGGGCATTTTGCTTGTGTGTGGCGACTCCCACACTTCGACACATGGGGCGATGGGGGCCATGGCTTGCGGCATCGGCGCCTCGGAAGTGGCGCATGTTCTGGCGACGCAGACGCTCTGGCAAAGCAAGCCGAAGACCATGCGCATCACGGTCGACGGCAAACTCGGATTTGGCGTCACTGGAAAGGACGTCATCCTGGCAATCATCGGCCAAATTAGCGCCGCCGGCGGCGCCGGCCACGCGATCGAATACGCGGGATCGGCGATCCGCGATCTGTCGATTGAAGGGCGCCTCACGGTGTCAAACATGTCGATCGAGGCGGGCGCCCGCGTCGGCATGATCGCACCGGACGATAAAACCTTTGAATATCTCGAGGGACGGCCCTATGCGCCAAAGGGCGGGGCGTGGGATAAAGCGGTTTCCTACTGGCGCACCTTGCCCACCGATGACGGGGCGCAATTTGATCGCGAGGTCAGTGTCGACGGCAACGCAATCGCGCCGATGGTTACCTGGGGCAACAGCCCGGAAAACGTGGTCCAGGTTACCGATGTGGTGCCGTATCCCGAAAACGAAACCAATCCGGAAAGGCGCGAAAGCTTGCGCCGGGCAATCGATTACATGGCGCTGACGCCGGGAATGCCGATGACGGAGGTGAAGGTCGACCGGGTTTTCATCGGATCCTGCACCAACAGCCGGATCGAAGATTTGTGTCAGGCCGCCGCACTTGTGAAAGGACGCAAGGCGGTCATTCCCGCGATGGTGTCCCCGGGCTCCATGCAGGTTAAGAAGGCGGCCGAGGCGGAAGGCCTCGACAAGGTCTTTACCGATGCGGGATTCGACTGGCGGCATTCCGCGTGCTCGATGTGCGTCGGCCTCAATGGCGATTCGGTCGCGGCGGGCGAACGCACCGCGTCGACCAGCAACCGGAATTTCAAGGGGCGTCAGGGTCCCGGCAGCCGGACTCATTTGGTCAGTCCGGTCATGGCGGCGGCCGCGGCTGTCACTGGCACGTTTGCCGATGTGCGCCAGTTGATGGAGGAGAAATAGGATGGAGGCGTTTACGACTCTTACCGCAACGGCGATTCCCATCGACATGGTCAATGTCGACACCGATCAGATCATTCCGGCGCGGTTCCTGAAACGGGTCCGAACCGATCCGGAATATGCCAGCTTTCTGTTCCACGATTTGCGGTTGGACGACGCCGGCGCGGAGCGGCCCGAGTTCATCCTCAACCAGGAGCCTTATCGCGGCGGCGGCATCATCGTCGCCGACGAAAACTGGGGTTGCGGATCATCCCGTGAAGCGGCGGTGTGGACGCTGATGAAGAATGGCATTCGTTGCGTCATCGCGCCGAGCTTCGGCGACATCCACTACAATAACGGGATGAAAAACGGCATGTTGCCAGTGCGATTGGCGAAAGACGAATGCGCGAAGCTGCGCGATGAGCTGCACGCAAACCCGGGCGCCGAGATTACGGTCGATCTGGAATCACAGAAAGTGACGGGCCCCGATGGCAGTGTCTACAGTTTCGACATCGACCCTTTCCAAAAGCATTGCATGTTGAACGGCCTCGACGATATCGCACTGACCATGGAATACGACGGCAATTTCGCGGCCTTCGAGGAGCGCTACAAGAAAGAGGCGAGCTGGCTTTTCGAGTGACCGGAAGAGGCTTAGGAAGTTATGGCCGCTGTGGAGCCGTTTCTGATCCGCCGGCCGGCTCCGCAACATGTCGCGGCGCGGGATGACGCTGGAAACTGATACATCTGTGATCACCCGCTTGCGGCAGGTGGAATCCCTGCGGCGTAAGGGTGCGTTGAGCGATGCGCTGGCGCTTTGTAAGAGAGCCATCGCTGAGGCGCCGGAATCTGCGAAGGCGCTTCATCTGGCGGGTGCGATCGGCCGCGATCTCGATGATCCGGAGTTGGCGCTGGAATTCCTGCGGCGCGCCGTCGTGGTCGACCCCGAGAACCCGGACATACATTGCGACATCGGCCAGGTGTTGGACGCGACCGGTGATCGTGCCGATGCGGTGTCCGCCTATCAATCGGCACTCGCCGCCAAGTCCACGCATGTTGAATCGCATCTCGGGCTGTCACGGATTTACGAGGCGGACGAGGCGTCGGAAGACGCGATCTACCATCTCGATCTGGCGGTGGCGCTCGACCCCGACGAGTTGGGCGCGCGGGAACGCCTGGCCCGCTTGCTCGACATGACTGGACGACCGGACCGGGCGGCGGAATTGCGGCGGGAAACCATGCGGCGCGCGCGGAATGCCGTGATCGATGCGCACACGAAAATTCGAACCCATACCCTGAACGTGTCCGCCGATGAAACTGACTTGTATCGTTTGAATTGGGCGCACGCGCTTTTGGTTTACGGCGCGTCAGGCACGGGGCTCGCAAAGTTTCAGGAGACCCAGGAAGGTGCCTCGGCGGCGGCCAAGACCTTTCAGGAAACGCTGCGGGTATTGGCGGCCGCGGCCGAACAGGCCAGCGCGGTCGGCCGGCTGCGGCGCGCTTTCGAGACGGCGGTGCAGGCATTCGCCCATTGTCACTATGAACTGGCCCTGTTGCTCGAGCGCCGCGGCAATCTTGCCGGTGCCGTCTATCATTTGGAAGAGGCGTGGCGCGTTCGCCGGGCGCCGTGGCCGCAGGCGCGCGCCAAGCTTGGCGATGTCGCGTTGAAATGCGGCGAGACGATTGCCGAAATTCGTGACGCAGTCGCTTCGTACCGTGGCGCCATGCCGATGCCGGCCGCGGTGCCGATAACCCGATGGGATTTTCCGCGCCTCGCAAAATCCTGGCTGGAAGAAGTGGCGCGGCATCGTCCGGCAGTGCCGGTCGCGTCGCCCAGACGCATCGCCATATTCGCCGCCAACGCGCACCGAATACAAATGTGTTTCGCGCTGGCTTGCGTTCTTTGCGCGCGGGGGCATACGGTCGAATTCGTCTGGATGCCGTGTTTGCATTTCGACCGAAATTGTGACCCGGAACCGCGTTACGACGAGTGGGACGAGCGGGTCCTGGGCCGCGAGATGACGCTATTCGCCGCCGGCGGCCTGCCCAGCGGATTGACAATGCATGATTTGCGCGATTATCCGCTTGCCGATGCTGGCGAGGGAGTATTGCGGGCGGTCGAACATCTCGCGCTAACCGATCTTCGCCATCATCGCCGAAGTGCGACGATCGATTTGTTGGATCCGTCGGCCAAGTCAATGCTCGCGAACCGCACCGCTAAAAATCTGGATGCGCTGCGGCGTTTTACGAGTTTACTGCAGTCGCTCGAGCTGGATCAGGTCGTGTTGTTCAATGGCGGGCTGATGGAGGATGGCGCGGCCTTTCATGCGGCCCGGACGGCAGAAGTCAAGACGCTGCTTTGGGATCAAAATTCGGAGCGCGGCGGCGACTACTTGTTATCGGTCAACCGCAAGCATGGCGATCTGGACATGACGGCAACCTGGCAGAAGGACGCCCCGCACCATCTCACGACCGAGCGGCGCGAACGAGTCCTGAACTGGCTCACCGAACGCGGCGGCGGCGATTACCGCGATCCGAAACCGCGCGGGCGGCTCGAGCCCGATGATCGCGCTGCCGAAATGCTGCGAGACCTGAATCTCGATCCGGCGAAACCGGTGGTCGGGCTGTTCCCGAATCTGACATGGGATCCGGCGGCGCTCGACCGCGACGTTGCTTTCGATTCCGCGCGGCAATGGGCCCTCCGGACATCGGATTATTTTGCGCACCATCCGCAATGGCAGTTGGTGGTGCGCCTGCATCCGGATGAGCAGGTCTATACCTCGGACTATCTGGGGCAGGTGCTGCGCGACCGGTGGCAGGAACTGCCTGCCAATATGCGGATCATAGAACCCGAGGATTCACCCACCAGTTATCGCCTGATGGATGCGGTGCAGCTCGGTCTCTATTACACGAATACGGTCGGCCTCGTGATGGCGATGTTCGGAATTCCGGCGATCAGCCCGGCGCTGCCCCCCTTCGGTGGTTTCGGTTTCACCCGGCAAATCACGGGGCAGGACGAATATTTTGCTCGCATCGAGGCGGTGCTGTCGGAACCCGACCGAAACGCCATGACCCAGGAACAGATCGACTTGGCCTGGTGCTTCGCAGACCTCTACATCCACGATACCGCGAAGGGACTGCCCTGGGCCAATCGGGCGTTCTGGCCGTCGATTCTGGAAGCCTGGCCGATGGCGCAGGTGTTGTCGGAGAACGGCCGCGCGAAATTCGACCCGGTATTTGCCGCGCTTGCCGGCGAAATTGACCTGCCTGACGGTATGGTTGGGCAGTTACCGTAACGTGGCATTGCGATACGCCGGCATTAACCCCGCGTCGTTGCGATCACCCGGTCCACATCGTCCTGCCGTGTATTGAAGGCGGTGACGAAGCGGTGATGGGGCGCCGGCGTGTGGCTCCAGTTCCGGAAAAAGCGGGCGCCGGCGGCGTCCAGCCGGTCGGCCGCATCGTCCGGCATGGCGACGAACAATTCGTTCGCCTCGACCGGATGGATCAGCGTCACCCCGTCGATCGCATCGAACCCGTCGGCGAGGCGGCGCGCCATGGTATTGGCGTGGCGCGCGTTCTTCAGCCACAAATCATCATCCAGATATGCTTCGAGCTGGGCCGCGAGAAATCGGGTCTTGGCGATCAAATGACCGGCACGCTTTCGCAGGTAGCGCAGATGTGTGGCCATTTTCGGACGGAACAGCACGATTGCCTCGGCGGCCAGCGCACCGTTCTTGGTCGCGCCGAAGCACAGGATGTCGACGCCCGCCTTCCAGGACAATTCCGCCGGCGTCGCGCGCCGCCCCGCCAGCGCGTTGGCGAACCGCGCGCCATCCATGTGAACTTTCAGGTCGTATTTGCCGGCCAGCGCCGTCAGTTCGCGCAGTTCGTCCGGGCTGTAGACGGTTCCGGCTTCGGTTGACTGGGTGAGGCTGAGGATCGTCGGCTGCACGGCGTGCACGAAGCCGAAATGTGCTTTGTCCAATGCCTGGCTGAGCACCGGCGCGCCGATCTTGCCGTGCGCGCCGTCCAGCAACGCCAGTTTCGCCCCGCCGGTGAAAAATTCCGGCGCGCCGCATTCGTCCGCCTCGATGTGCGAGTCCCGATGACACAACACCGCGCCATAAGGCGGCGTCATGGCGGCCAGCGACAGCGCGTTGGCGGCGGTACCGGAAATCACCGGCACCACTTCCAGGTCGCATTCGAAGATATCGCGAAAACGGCCCGCGAGACGCTGCGATATCGCGTCGTTGTCATAGGAGGGCGCCGAGCCTTGGTTCGCCTCGGCCAGCGCGTCGAGGATGCGCGGGTCGGCGGCGGCGGCGTTGTCGGATGAAAAATCCATGGCGTTTTAGAGTGCTCCTCTCCAGCGGCGGGCATTGTGCGGCGATTTGTCGGCCACTCCAAGGGGACACTGCTTGCAATTGATTAAGCCGCATGAATTGATTGCAGTCTGGCCGGAAGGAGAGGCGTCGATGAACGAATTGAACGGTGGCGAAGCGCTGGTGCGCATGCTCAAGCTGTATGGCGTTGAAGTCATCTTTGGTTTGTGCGGCGATACGACCCTGCCGTTTTACGACGCGCTCTATCGCACCGGCGACGGCATTACCCATCTGCTTAGCCGGGACGAGCGTCATGCCGGCTATATGGCGGATTGCTATGCCCGCGTTTCCGGCAAGGTCGGTGTCTGCGAGGGGCCGAGCGGCGGCGGCGCCACATATATCCTGCCGGGCGTGGTGGAAGCCAACGAGTCCTCCATCCCTGTTCTGGCGATCACCAGCGATATATCCGTATCCGGCCGCGGCAAATACACTTTGACCGAACTCGATCAGGAGGCCCTGTTCCGCCCGCTGACCAAGTGGAATCGTGTCATCGATCGTGCGGTCGATTTGCCGGGTATCGTCCGGGCCGCGTTCCGAAACATGACCACGGGCCGGCCGGGGGCAGCGCATATCGGCCTGCCGTTCGATGTGCAAAAGGATCCGCTGGACGAAGCCGATATCTGGGCGGAGCCGGAGCTGGGCCGCTTTCCTGCGCGGCGCACCGGACCTGACCTCGACGATGTGGACGCGGCGGCGGAACTTTTGGCGTCCGCCAAAAACCCGCTTTTCATTTGCGGTGGCGGTGTGGTGATTTCCGGTGGCGAAAGCGCCTTGCAGGCACTCGCCGAATCGCTGGAAGCGCCGGTGGCGACAACCGTTAGCGGTCAGGGCAGCCTGGCCGAAATCCACCCCCTCGCGGTGGGTGTTGTCGGCAGCAATGGCGGGACGGTGGAGACCCGCAGCATGGTGGACGACGCCGACCTGATCGTATTCGTCAGTTGCCGCGCCGGGTCGGTGACAACCGAGCGTTGGCGGCATCCCGAGCCCGGCAGCAAACCGGTCATCCATATCGACGTCGATCCGGCGGTCATCGGCGCCAACTACCACGCCGACGTATCGATTGTCGCCGATGCGCGGTTGGCGCTGGAGTCCCTGGCCGCCGCGGTATCGCGCCGCCTCGGCGGGCCGCGCGACGGTGGCGCGGTGCGTGATCGCATCGCCGGCCTGAAACGCCAAAAATTCGAGGCATTCCAGACATTGGCCGAATCCGATGAAACGCCGATCCGGCCGGAACGCCTCATCGCCACGCTGCAATCCGTGCTGCCCGACAATGCGGTGATCGTCGCCGATCCCGGAACCCCGTGCCCGTATTTCTCCGGGTATTACGAGCAACGTTTGCCCGGGCGTCATTTCATCTCCAACCGGGCGCATGGCGCGCTCGGCTTTTCACTGGCGGGCGCCATCGGCGCCCATTACGGCCGGCCCGACACCAAGATCGTCGCGGTCATGGGGGACGGCAGTTTCGGCATGGCGGCGGGCGAGCTGGAAACGCTGGTGCGCTTGAATCTGCCGGTGACCCTGGTGGTGATTTCCAACAGCGTGTTTGGCTGGATCAAGGCCGGGCAGAAGAGCGGCTATGACGAACGTTACTACTCGG
>CAYYBI010000140.1:0-6181 GCA_964469835.1 uncultured Rhodospirillaceae bacterium | reverse complement strand
TCGCGTTTCATCTCGTCGAGCTGCTTGCGCAGCTGTTCGATTTCTGCGTTCAGGCTTTCATCTGTCATAATCAATCCCGGTCGTCCTTTTTTTACCTTCCAAACCGCGGTCATCCGGCGCTTCCGCCGGCGCGGGTTCGAGCAACACCGCCAACCACTGGGTTCGTGGATTCGCCCTGGCTGCAAATTTTACCACCATACTCAGGGGGACCGAGAGAAGCATCCCCACCGCGCCAAACATCCAGCCCCAGAATACCAGCGAAAGGAATACCATCAGCACGGACAGCCCGACGCGTTTGCCCATAATCGTCGGTTCGAGGACGTTGCCGATAACCGTGTTGACCCCCATGTAGATGGCGATGACGATGAGAATCGAGGTCGGATCGAGCAGCAACATCGCGAGCAGTACCGCGGGAACGGCGGCTAAAACCGAGCCGATATTGGGGACGAAGTTGAGCAGAAATGCCAGAAACCCCCAGAGTGGGGCGAAATCCAGGCCGACCAGTTCCAGACCGATCCAGATCAGCACACCGGTGAAGAGGCTGACCACAGTCTTGGCCGAAACGTAGCGATTCACGCTCTGCACGATGTCTGCGATGTACTGCAGATTTTTACCGCTGCTATCCATAGCGGCCATTTTCCTGGGAAAACCTGACGCCTCGCTCAGCATGAACAACACGATGAATATGATCAGAAAGGCGTTGCTCAGCGTGTCGCCGATCCCCGCAACCAGATTATTGGCGAATCCCATGACCGCCGAGGGATCGACGGCATCGAAAATTCCTACATCTTCGATATTTATGCCCTTCGCCGCGAGCCAGGTCGACAATCGATTGGTCAGCTCATCCATTCGTGACTGATAACTCGGCAGGACCTCGTTGAACTGCACAAAGGTACTGCCCAGCATCGAAGCGCCCAGAACCAGGATAACAACCACCGCAAAGACGACTATGATCACCGACCAAATGCTGGGGATCCCGCGTTGTTTCAGCCACTCCGCGGGACTGTGCGCAATGATGGCGATGAACAATGCCAGCAGAATCGGCGCGACGATTTCGGCGGACATGCGCAGCATCGCCAGCAGCACGGCAATGCCCGCCAGCGTCAACACGCCGTCACGAAGGCCGTTCTCATTCATGTTGTGGTCAATGCGTACTCCATTATAATCGCGGCGGGGGCGCCGCTCCTACAAATTCCTGTACGTGCCGTGTTTGTTCTCGTATCGCGGCGGGGGCGCCGCTCCTACAAGGTTCGCGTCGGCTTGTGGCCTCATTGTAGGAGGCGCGCCCTCGCGCCGATTGATCGCCCCAGCTTCCGTCCCGGACATTTTGGATTTGATCCGCGGCAAACACTACGCGCGCGCCCGGGCGTCCTTCGATGCCTTCGCCGCTATGGCAATGGAGATCATCGAGGTGCCCTGCATGATCATTTCGATGGCGATGAACAGACCGATCACCCACAGCCCGGAATACGGCCACTGGGCGAAGATCATGAACGCCAGTACGATCGATGCGACGCCGCCGAATACCGTCCAGCCCCAGTTGGCGCGCACTTCGTCCGCGGTCTGATTGACTTGTGATTCAAGGTTGTTTTGTACCATGCCGCCTCCTGAATTATTATTTGAGGGCCGGATGCTACCAGAAATTAGAGGCGTTAGATTGGGCGTGGCGCCTTTGTCGTGAAATGTTAAGGAACCTCATGATTGATCGCGGCGAGGGCGTCGCTCCTACGAATTCAATATGGGCGCTGCTCCTATTTTCGAATCGCGGCGCAACCGTTCGCGTTCTATCAGCTCAAGAACGGCTGGTACCTTCGCGGCGCACCGATCTGGGTCTACAACTTCGGAAGCGACAACTATAACATGCCCCTCGGCATCGGGTGGGGAAAGTCTGGGTGCGTGGGAAGAAGGTGTTCAACCTGTTCTTCGAACCGCAGTACTCCGACGCCAACCGCGGCCGCGGACAGGCCAAGATGCAGTACTACATGGCCCTCAATATGCAATTCAAGAATTGATCAAGAACTGACCAAGCTCAAGCCGGGCGATTAAAGGGCGGGTAAAATCCGAAATGATCGGCGCGAGGGCGCGTCTCCTACAATGATGAAACACGTCCATGCGAAATATGTAGGAGCGGCGCCCCCGCCGCGATCAATCGGCGCACGCATTGACGACATCATGAAACAGATCGGGCAAATTAAATGAAACTGAACACAGAAAACAAAAAGAAGTTCAATCTGACCTATGCATTGATCGCCGTCGCCCTATTTCTTCTGCTGCAAAATTTTCTGGCGGGTTACGGAGCAACCGAGCGTCTGCAGTACAGCGAGTTTCTGAAACTGGTCGAATCCGGCGGCGTCGAGAATGTGGTGGTCAAAGAAAGCACTGTTGAAGGCACTCTGAAAGACCCGATCAACGACCACGACCGGTTTGTCACCACCCGGGTCGATCCGGCGGTGGCTGAGGATCTGGCCCGCCACGGCATCCAGTTTACCGGCGGCACCGAGCAGACGATCTTTTCGACTCTGCTGTCCTACATCCTGCCGGCGGTGTTCTTCGTGGGTATCTGGTTCTTCCTCATGCGGCGCATGGGCGGTGGCGGGATCGGCGGCGTGACCCAGATTGGCAAGTCCAAGGCCAAGGTCTACGTGGAGAGCGAGACCGGGGTGACGTTCGAGGACGTGGCCGGTGTGAATGCCGCGAAGCAGGAACTCAAGGAGGTTGTCTCCTTTCTAAAGGACAAAGACAAATACGGCCGTCTGGGCGCCCGAATGCCCAAGGGGATCCTGCTGGTTGGACCGCCGGGAACGGGCAAGACCCTGCTGGCCCGGGCGGTGGCCGGCGAGGCGGAAGTGCCGTTCTTCTCGATTGCGGGATCCGAATTCGTGGAGATGTTCGTCGGCGTAGGCGCGGCGCGGGTGCGCGATCTTTTCGAACAGGCCCGCAAGGTGGCGCCCTGCATCATCTTTATCGACGAGCTGGATTCGCTGGGCAAGTCGCGCTCCGGTACCAGCTACGGCGGGCACGACGAAAAAGAGCAGACGCTCAACCAACTGCTGAACGAGCTCGACGGCTTCGATCCGCGCTCCGGCATCGTGCTGCTGGCTGCGACCAACCGACCCGAGGTGCTGGATCCGGCGCTCAAGCGCGCCGGCCGCTTCGACCGCGAGATCGTGGTCGACCGTCCCGATCGCATCGGCCGCGAAGCAATTCTGAAGATCCACCTCAAGCAGGTCACCGAAGATCCGGATATCGATGTTGAGAAGATTGCCAGCATCACGGTGGGCTTCACCGGCGCTGATCTGGCCAACCTGGTGAACGAAGCGGCCATCTTCGCCACCCGCCGGGACGGTCAGCAGGTGAATATGGAAGATTTCACCCGGGCCGTGGAGCGTATCATCGCCGGCACCGAGCAAAGGACCCGTTTGCTCAGTACCAAAGACCGGGAACGGGTGGCCTATCACGAGATGGGCCACGCGCTCGCGGCAGCTTCGCTGCCGGGGATGGATCCAGTACACAAGATATCCATCATTCCACGCTCGATCGGTGCGCTTGGCTACACCATGCAGCAGCCCACCGAGGACAAGTTTCTGATCACCACGGATGAATTGACGAACCGGATGGTGGTGCTGATGGCGGGCCGTGCCGCGGAGGAACTGATTTTCGGAGAGGTCACCACCGGCGCGGCCGACGATCTCGCGAAGGCGACGGACATTGCCCGCCAGACCGTCACCCGCTACGGCATGGCGCCGGGACTGGGTCAGGCGGTGCTGGAGGCGCAGCGGTCGAGTTTTCTCGGCGATAGCGCTATCGGCATCAAGCAGAAAGACTACTCGGAGGAGACCGCCCGGGAGATCGATACCGCGATTCGTCAATTGATCGACAGTGCCTACACGCAGGCGAAGGTAATACTCGAGGAACGGAATAAAGACCTTCACGCCGGTGTCGAATTGCTCCTCGAGCAGGAGACCATCACCCCCGAAGACTTCCCGGCTCTCGAACCGGCCGCCGAAGCTAGAGACGAGTGACGCATGGATATCATCTGGCTCTTCCTGGGCACGGGCGAGCTGACCGCCTTGCGCTACGACCATTGGACACTGATCTTCCTGGAACAGAACGAATACAACACGTTGCGAGCGTGTATCGCGCCCTGGACACCGTTATGTGTACCGCTGATCACTAACCTGAGGCGCGATCCTAATGAGCGTGCGCACGTGACGTCAAATATCTACTACGACTGGATGATCGACCGGATCTTTTTCCTGGTCCCGGCCCACCAGTACGTCGCTAATTTCTGGCGAGGTTCCAGGCGTTTCCGCCTCGGTAAAAACCGGCAGCTTCAGTATCGGTCAGGTGATGGAAATGATGAAATCGTCCGGCGGATCGAAATAGTGAGTTTGTTCGCTGATCAATCAGGCGGCGGGTAATCTCGCGGAAATCCACATTTATACATGCAACCGAAGAAGGGAACCGACTATGTTCAAACGAATTCTGGTCGCTATCGATGGCGGAGAGTCAAGCCGAGCTGCACTCGAAACCGCCTGTGCGATGGCCGACAAGTATCAATCGAAGCTTGGAATTCTTTATGTAACAAAGCCTAAAGCAATAAGCGACGATCTCATTCGCGAAGCCCAGATCGAGGGCATCCTCAGCACGCCGGATTATTCCGGTGCCATCGACCGCTTCGCTTATTACGACACCGTCAGCATGAGGGAAGAATTACGGCGAGCGGAGTCGGTCACGCGTTTGGCGGTGGAGATCGCCGACAGCGTTGTGTCGGAAGCCGAAGCATATACCAAGGGTAAAAATGTCAAGGCAGTGAAGACCTTTGTGCGCTCCGGTGACGTCGTAAAGGCCATCCTGGACGTTGCCTCGGAGGCGGACGCCGATCTCGTCGTGATGGGGCACACCCGGCGGTCCATTATTGGCGACTTGATCCACAGCAGTGTCGCCGTGGCTGTCGATAGAAAGGCGCAATGCCCCTGCCTGGTCCTCTCTCAATAAACGGCAGGAAAGAATGACGGAGTTACAGACAATTGAATTTTGTCATTGCGAGCGATGTGAAGAAATCCAGATGTTTTATGGATCGCCGCGCTCACTGCGTTCCCTCGCGATGACCGGAGCAGTATCACCGTGTCTCCATAGTTCTCGTAATGACACATTGTGTTCAGAGGTACCTTGACCAAAACGTGAATTCTCGCGGGCGTTGTTTCGGTCTATAACGAATCACGTTGAGATGACGAGCGCAGCTTTTCTCCGTCCGCCGGGTTTTTTGGCGGCAACATCGCACCATAGGGCGACGGTGTGCACCGGATTGAGTTTGTATGCGCAGCAGTTTTAACTGCAATCCGGGCGCATCAAAGCTGTCGGGTCTGGAGCGTTATCGAATCCGGCAGGGACGTTATCGCATCCTCTACTCCATCGAGGATTCGGTGCTTGTGATCCACGTTATCAAGATCGGTGGTCGCAAGAATGTCTACCAAAGCAAGTAGTAAAGATCAGACTTCGAGATCACCTAATCGGGTAAGGCGCATCGGGGTTTCTTTCGCTTTGTGGTTGGTGGGGCTTACCGTGCCGACGATACTGCCGTCCTTCTTGACCTTTCCTTTCAGGGTGGTGTTGAGTTGCTCCTGCTTGCTGCCAAATATGGTGCGAATGTTCCCGTATTGAATGGCGGAGGCCTCCGCTATGAATTTTTTGCCGTCTACCAGGTACTTGCCGATAGTGTAGTGATCGGCGCTGGCCGAGAGATAGCGGCCATTCTCCAGGAACACGGTGGCAAGGCGTTCCCAGCCGTGGAGACCACCAATCTCCAGTTTCCAGACTCCTTCGATGTTCATGTAGTCTCCTCGTTCATAACATGCTGTATCCAGCCAAGCACAGGCCTAACCGGATGTGGTTTGAAGTTTCGCTTGATTGTCTTATTCACGTCGTTGCGCGTCAAGGAAATCCTACGAAGGCAGTGTGTGCGGAAGAGCGGTTACTGATCGCGGCGAGGGCGCCGCTGCCATTGTAGGAGGCGCGCCCTCGCGCCGAACTTGATCGGTAAGAATCACGCGCGTCCAGTGATCAGTAGTTATTAAGGCTTGCCGGCGCGCTGAAGCCGTTCCATGACGCGGCCGATCTCGGCCTGGATCGTATCGATAACGCCCGCCTCGCGGGCGGCGTTCAGCACCTGCTCGTTCAG
>CAYYBI010000139.1:0-12863 GCA_964469835.1 uncultured Rhodospirillaceae bacterium | reverse complement strand
TGTCAGTATTCCAATGAGATAGTCGAATTGCGTCAAATTCGCCGAAGGGGAGTTCCGATGCCGATGCAAGCAGCCGCAGGAAAACCGGCCAACCGGGGTCGCACCAAAAAGGGGCGCGCCAAGAAACCGGCTGCCGCCGCGACGCCGGAGGAACTTCTGGATTTTTATCGCGGTATGCTGACCATTCGGCGGTTTGAGGAAAAGGCCGGTCAGCTTTACGGGATGGGATTGATCGGCGGATTTTGCCATCTCTATATCGGGCAGGAAGCCGTCGTCGTCGGCATGCAGGCGTCCATCGGACCGGATGACGCCGTCATTACCAGTTATCGCGACCACGGTCATATGATTGCCTGCGGCATGGACCCGCGCGGTGTGATGGCCGAACTGACGGGCCGCGCCGGCGGGTATTCCAAGGGCAAGGGCGGCTCGATGCATATGTTTTCGCGCGAGCGCAACTTTTACGGCGGACACGGCATCGTCGGTGCGCAGGTGCCGATCGGTACGGGCATCGCTTTCGCGCACCGCTACAAGGGCAACGACAATGTCAGCCTGACCTATCTTGGTGACGGCGCGATTAACCAGGGGCAAATCTACGAATCGTTCAACATGGCGGCTTTGTGGGATCTGCCGGTGGTCTATGTCATCGAGAACAACAAATACGGCATGGGCACCAGCGTGGAACGCGCTTCCGCCAATCCGGACCTGTACTTGCGGGGGCAACCCTATGGCATCCCAGGGAAACAAGTCGACGGCATGGATGTCATCGCCGTCCGCGCCGCGGGCGAAGAAGCAGTCGCCCACTGCCGTGCCGGCAAGGGACCCTACATTCTGGAGATGATGACCTATCGCTATCGCGGCCATTCGATGTCCGATCCGGCGAAATACCGCACGCGCGAGGAAGTCTCGAAGGTCCGGCAGGAGCGCGACCCGATAGTACGCCTAAGGACGCTGTTGCTCGAGCAAAAAGTCGCCGAAGATTCTGCGCTCAAGGAAATAGACCGGCAAATCAAGGCGATCGTCTCTGATGCTGCCGAATTTGCGCAGACCAGTCCGGAACCGGACCCTGCCGAACTGTATACCGACATACTCTTGGAAGCGTAGCGCGGCACAACGCGTTCGTATCAAGGATATCCACAGGGAAATCACCATGCCAATCCAGGTTCTGATGCCGGCGCTGTCGCCGACCATGACGGAAGGGAAACTCGCGCGCTGGCTAAAATCGGAGGGCGAAGCCGTGACCTCCGGCGACGTTCTTGCCGAAATCGAAACCGACAAGGCGACCATGGAAGTGGAAGCGGTAGATGAAGGCACGCTTGGCAAGATCCTGATCGCCGAAGGCTCGGAAGGCGTGCCCGTGAACACGCCAATCGCAATTTTGCTGGAAGAAGGCGAAGACGCGGGTGCATCGATAGAAGCCACCGCCGCACAGGCAGCCGAACCCGCAGTGGTCGAGACGAGTGAAACGGCCGCGCCGGCGCACGCCCAGCCGGCGGAGCCCACGAGCAAGCCGGTGGAGGCGGAATCGGATTGGAGCGGCCCGACCGTAACGCTGACGGTGCGTGAAGCTTTGCGCGACGCCATGGTCGAGGAAATGCGGCGCGACGAAAACGTCTTTCTGATGGGCGAGGAAGTCGCCGAGTATCAGGGCGCCTACAAAATCAGCCAGGGCATGTTGGACGAGTTCGGCGAAAGACGGGTGATCGACACGCCGATCACGGAGCACGGCTTCAGCGGCATTGGTGTCGGCGCTGCCTTCATGGGGCTGCGGCCGATCGTCGAGTTCATGACCTTCAATTTTGCCATGCAGGCGATGGACCACCTGATCAATTCCGCGTCGAAAACCCTGTATATGTCGGGCGGCCAGATGGGGTGCCCCATCGTGTTTCGCGGCCCGAACGGCGCGGCAGCCCGGGTCGGTGCACAGCATTCGCAATGCTACGCGAGCTGGTACGCTCATTGTCCCGGGCTCAAGGTAGTGTCGCCTTGGTCGGCGGCCGATGCCAAGGGATTGCTTAAATCGTCCATCCGCGATCCCAACCCGGTCATCTTTCTGGAGAACGAAATCCTCTATGGCAGCAGTTTCGAAGTGCCGGACGATCCGGACTGGATCGTCCCGATCGGCAAAGCCAAGGTGATCCGGACGGGCACCGACGTTACCCTGGTGGCCCATTCGATTATGGTCGGTAAGGCAATGGAAGCAGCCGAGGCGCTGGCGGCAGAAGGGATCGATGCCGAGGTCATCGACCTGCGCACGATACGCCCGCTCGACATTGAGACAATCATAAGTTCTGTCAAAAAGACGAACAGAATTGTCGCGGTGGAGGAGGGCTGGCCCTACGCGGGCATCGGTTCGGAAATCGCCGCACTGATTATGGAACACGCCTTCGACTGGCTCGATGCGCCCTTGGCGCGCGTCGCCGCGAAAGACGTGCCGCTGCCCTATGCCGCCAATCTCGAAACGCTCGCCTTGCCGCAAGCGCAAGACGTCGTCGACGCAGCCAAATCCGTGACCTATAGCGGCTAAGCGAGGACAGAGTAGATGCCAATCAAGATACTCATGCCGGCGCTTTCCCCCACGATGACCGAAGGCGCCATCGCCAAATGGCACGTCAAGGAAGGCGACGCTGTGGCTTCCGGCGACGTCATCGCAGAAATCGAAACCGACAAGGCGACGATGGAAGTGGAGGCGGTCGAGGAAGGCACCATCGGTAAAATTGTCTTTGACGAAGGCAGTGCCGGGGTCCCCGTGAACCAGGTGATCGCGTTATTGCTGGAAGAAGGCGAAGATGCGGCTGCGCTGGCCTCGGTCACCCTCGATGCGCCGGCCGCACCGACCGCCGTTGCCGAACCGGAAGCAGCCGCGCCCGCCGCGCCAGCGGCTCCGCCGGCCACTCAAATCGCTGCGCCGGCGCCGGTTGCCGCCTCGAATGGGGATGGCCGTGTCTTTGTCAGCCCGCTGGCCCGTCGGATGGCCGAGCAGGCAGGCCTCGATTTGCTGCAGGTTGCCGGATCCGGGCCGCATGGCCGGATCGTCAAACGCGACATTGAAGCCGCCCTGTCAGGTGCAGCCCCAATGGCCGCTCCCGTTTCGGCGCCCGCGCCCGCACCGGTGCGCGTTATGCCGAGTGCGGCGGTTTCGGCGGCGGCGCTGCCGTTCGAGCCGGACTTCGAGCTCCAACCCCTGTCGTCGATGCGCCGCACCATTGCCGCGCGTCTCGTCGAATCGAAGCAGACGGTGCCGCATTTTTATCTGACGGTGGATTGTCAGATCGACGATTTGCTCGCGTTGCGCAAGCGGTTGAACGACAAAGCGAATGGCGCTTTCAAACTGTCGATCAACGACCTCATCATCAAGGTTTGCGGCATTGCCCTGCGCCGCGTTCCGGCGGCCAATGCGTCCTACACCGACGAAGGCATCAAGCTTTACCAATCCGCCGACGTCGCCGTCGCGGTGGCGATCGACGGCGGCCTGATCACGCCGGTGATCCGGGACGCCGCCAACAAGGGGCTCGAACAGATCTCGGCCGAGATGAAGGAACTCGCCGGCCGCGCGCGCGACGGCAAGCTGGCGCCGGAGGAGTACCAGGGCGGTACCTTCAGCATCTCCAATCTAGGCATGTACGGCATCAAGCAGTTCGATGCGGTGATCAATCCGCCGCAAGGCGCGATCCTCGCAATTGGCGCCGGCGAGCCGCGCCCGGTGGTGAAGGATGGCGCGCTGTCGGTTGCGACCGTGATGAGCTGCACCTTGTCCTGCGACCACCGCGTCGTCGACGGCGCAATCGGCGCGGAATTCCTGGCGGCGTTCAAGGCTATGATCGAAGAACCGCTCGGCATGCTGCTTTAGGAGCGACCAATGGCCGACACATCCTTTGACTTAATCGTCGTCGGCGGCGGGCCGGGCGGCTACGTGGCTGCGATCCGCGCGGCGCAGCTTGGCATGAAGACAGCGGTGGTCGAGGCCGAGCATCTCGGCGGAATCTGTCTTAACTGGGGCTGCATCCCGACCAAGGCGCTGCTGCGCTCGGCGGAGGTGTATCACCTGATTCAAAATGCCGACTCGTTCGGCCTGTCGGTGAAGGACGCAAGTTTCGACGTGAAGAAGATCGTTGCCCGGTCACGCAAGGTCGCGAAGCAACTGAACGGCGGCGTTGGCCATCTGTTGAAGAAGAACAAGGTCACGGTGTTCGACGGTTTCGGCAGGCTGGCGGGCGGCAAAGAGGGTGCGCGCAAGCTGACGGTGGAGAAGGCCGGCAAGAAGGTCGCTGACCTGACCGGCAAGCACATCATCCTGGCGACCGGTGCGCGGGCGCGTAACCTGCCCGGGCTGGAACCGGACGGCAAACTGGTTTGGACATACCGGGAAGCCATGGTCCCTGATACGCTTCCGAAATCTTTGCTGGTCGTGGGATCGGGCGCGATCGGCATCGAGTTCGCGAGTTTCTTCCGGACGCTTGGCGCCGAGGTCACGGTGGTCGAGGTGCTGGACCGGGTGTTGCCGGTGGAAGACGCGGAGATTTCCGACTTCGCCCGGAAGGCATTCGAGAAACAGGGCATGAAGATCGTCACCGGCGCGACGGTGAAGGCGCTCGACGCGGGCAAGAACTCGGTCACTGCGACCATCGAGGCCGGCGGCAAATCCAGTAAATTGACCGTCGATCGGGTGATCATGGCGGTCGGCATCGTCGGCAATGTGGAGAACATCGGCCTGGAGGGCAGCAAGATCAAAGTCGACCGGGCGCATATCGAGGTCGACGAATGGCTGCGCACCGGTGAGCCGGGCGTCTACGCCATCGGCGATGTGGTAGGCCCGCCCTGGCTGGCGCATAAGGCGTCCCATGAAGGCGTCATCTGCGTCGAGAAGATCGCCGACCTAAAAGATGTGCACCCGCTGAATACGACAAACGTTCCCGGCTGCACCTATTGCCATCCGCAGGTGGCATCAGTTGGGCTCACCGAGGCGGCCGCGAAAGAGAAGGGCCATAAGGTAAAGGTCGGGCGCTTCCCGTTCCTCGGCAACGGCAAGGCTATTGCGCTGGGCGATCCGGAAGGCCTCGTTAAGACGGTGTTCGATGCCGATACGGGCGAACTACTCGGCGCGCATATGATCGGCGCCGAGGTGACCGAGCTGATTCAGGGCTTCGGCATCGCCAAGACGCTGGAAACCACCGAGACGGAACTGATGCACACGGTCTTCCCGCATCCGACATTGTCCGAAATGATGCACGAATCGGTGCTCGACGCCTACGGCCGGGTCATCCACTTCTAATCACGGTTATTTGAGCCCGGCGGTGGCTTCCGCGCGATAGGATTGTCCGGAACACTACCTGGAAACCGCGTATCGGGAGCGTAGGCGTGAGTCAATGGTTGGGCGATCCAATTTTTCAAAGTGTCGTAGCACCACTTCTCGTCGCGGCGATCCTTTCTGGACTGCTCGGCTTTGGTTTCGGTCGGTCCCTCGGACGCAGGATTGCCGCGGCGGCGATCCCGTCCGGCTTTCTGGCTAGTTATTGGGCCACCATCGGCTGGCCCGCTTTCCCGCCGGTGGCCTCCAATCAGAAAATTTTTTACCTCGTAGTCTTTGGTGCCGTCATCGGCCTAGTGTTCGACCTGATTCGGCGCGCCGATAAGATGCGCTGGATTGGTCCAATTGCATGGTCCGGCGCGATTGCAGGCTGGATGGGGTGGCGGATGATTACCACACCATCATTTTCCGGCGTTGCGACAATCGGCGCACTCTGGCTGGCGGGCGCTACAGTCATCTTTGCCTTGCGGGAAACACGCGGCAACGACTTCGCGCCAGCTGTAATGCTCTTGATCGGCGCCATTGGTCTGAGTTTGATTGCCCTAATCGGGTCGTCTGCGTCATTTGCACAGCTGTCCGGTGGGCTTGCAGCAGCAACTGGTGGCTTCATGTTATGGAATTGGCCGAAAGCCCGTTTTTCGTTCGGGTGGGCTGGCGTGTTCGGCGGGGCTGGGGCGCTGTTTTCGCTGATAGGTGCCCTGATATTGTTTACAAACGCCAGCAAACTGGCGCTTTTCCTGATTCTGCCGATGTTCTTCGCGGACCGCCTGGCGGTGCGCCTGCCGCTGGCCACGCATCCCGCGTTCGCGCCCTTCGTGCTGGCGGTGGTTTGCCTGGTGCCGGTCGTGCTTGCCGTTCTGGTCGCCTATCTGTCCGGCGGCGGGAGCGGCTATGCTTTTAATATGGACTTATCTCACTGATCATAAAAGGAGAGTCATGATGCGCGTATTTTCTGCCGTTACCTTCGGAGTTGTTGCCTGCGTGGCCGGCCTGTCATCGGGCGCGAGCCGGGCCGCGGATTTCGCCATCGACAAGGCGCATACGAACATCATGTTCAGCGTCATGCATCTGGGATATTCGCGCATGATTGGCCAGTTCAACGATTTCAAGGGCGATTTGACCTTCGATCCGAAGAACGCGGCAAAATCCAGGGTCAACGTCGTGATCAATGCGGCAAGCGTGGATACAGACCATGAAGCGCGCGACAACCATTTGCGCTCGCCCGATTTCTTCAACGTTAAGGAATTCAGTGAAATCCGATTCGTCAGCACCGGCATCCGGACCACCGGAGACAAGACCGGCAAAATAAGTGGTAATTTTACTCTTTTGGGCGTCACGAAGGCGGTGAATCTGGACGTCACCTTCAACGGCATGCGCAAGCACCCACTGCCGAAGTACAAGGGCGTCCTGACGACCGGGTTTTCGGCGCGCGCCAAGATCAAACGCTCGGATTTCGGCATGAAATACGCCCTCGGCGGCATCGGCGACGAGGTCGATATCACGCTGGAGGTCGAGGCCGCCGAAAAGCAATAGCCTGCACGGCTTGGTCCTTGACGCCCGGGGGCCCGCGATCCACCTTTAACCATAGTTTAAGCCCCGCGGAGTAAGCCTGCCTCATGTCGAACGTGACTACCCGCATCCGCCATCCGGAAAAGCGCAACAAACCGGACAATCCGATTCCCCGAAAGCCGGATTGGATCCGCGTCAAAGCGCCGACATCGAAGCAGTATTTCGCGACTCGCGATATCGTGCGCGCGAACGGCCTGCACACGGTGTGCGAGGAGGCGGGCTGCCCGAATATTGGCGAATGCTGGGCCAAGAAACACGCCACCTTTATGATCATGGGAGACACCTGCACGCGGGCGTGCGCGTTCTGCAACGTAGCGACCGGGATGCCGCGGCCGCTTGACCCGATGGAGCCGGTCAATGTCGCCGCAGCAGTGGCGAAACTTGCCCTCGACCATGTGGTCATCACATCGGTGGACCGCGACGATCTGGACGATGGCGGGGCCGCGCACTTCGCGGCGGTGATCGAAAACATGCGGGAATTGGCGCCAAAGACGACGATCGAGATCCTGACGCCCGATTTCATGAACAAGGACGGCGCCATCGAGACGGTCACGGTAGCAAAGCCAGATGTCTTTAACCATAATATCGAGACGGTGCCGCGGCTCTATCCGACGATCCGCCCCGGCGCGCGCTACTTCACCAGCCTTGAATTGTTGAGCCGGGTCAAGAAGCTGGACCCGGAACTGTTCACCAAATCGGGTCTGATGGTCGGCCTGGGTGAGAGCAAGGAAGAAGTAGCGCAGCTAATGGACGATTTGCGCGCCGCCGACGTGGATTTCCTAACTATTGGCCAATATCTGCAGCCGACGCCGAAACACGCGGCGGTCGACCGGTTCGTCACGCCGGAGGAATTCGAGAGTTTGGCCCGGCTGGCGCGCGGTAAGGGCTTTCTGATGGTTTCCGCGTCGCCGCTGACCCGCTCGTCCTACCACGCGGGTGATGATTTCCAGCGCCTTCGGGCCGCGCGCGACACCAAATTGGCCGGCGCCGGCCGACACGGCTGATTCGCTGCCGTTCGACCCGTGCCCAGCCATTCCGAACAGCGCGCGCTGCCCTTTACGCCGGACCAGCTCTTCGACCTCGTGGCCGATATTGGCAAATATCCCGAATTCCTGCCCTGGTGCGTCGGTGCCCGCATCCTCGATCAAAAGGACGATGAAATCCGGGCCGAACTCGCCATAGGATACAAGGGAATACGGGAGCGGTTTACCAGTTTGGTCACGCTCGACCGGCCAAATCGCCGTATCCTCGTGCGCTATGTCGAGGGTCCGTTTAAATACCTTGAGAATCGGTGGAATTTCGAACCGCTCGATGCGGCGGGCTGCCAGCTCGATTTCCACGTGGACTTCGAGTTCCGATCGAAGTTGATGGAAAGTCTCATAGGTCGCTTCTTCGGCGAAGCGGTGCGGCGCATGGTACAGGCGTTCGAGACCCGCGCGGCCGCCTTGTACGATCCGGTACCGCGCTAAACGCCGGACCGGCGCAGGACTTCACAACCTCTGAAATGGTCGCCGAGTTTCGTTTCGGAAGTAGAACAAAATTGCTGAATTTTACCGTCATATAACTTCATGTGCAGCTTGCCGGGTCGTCATTGGGGGCGGTCGAAAGAGCTGTTCATTGACCACCACTAGGTCTAGTGGGCCGTGACCGCTGCACCGCAATATTTCGCATCTGGAAAAACTGCGTATGGATTTATCCCCACTGTTTTAGGCATGATATATAATTCCCACCGGGACGGATGGTTTCACGGGAAACAGTTTTTGGCTACCGCATCGCAAATTCGAGCCGCGCGCGCCCTGATCGGCGCTAAGCAATCCGACCTGGCCAAGGCCGCCGGTATCTCGCTGGCGACCCTGAACAACATCGAGCGTGGCGTCGGCGACCCTAGGACGAGCACCTTGGATGCAATTGTCGGAGCGCTGGACGGCGCCGGCATCGAATTCTCCGCCGACATCTTGTCCGAGAGCATTCGGCTCCGTCGGCTGGAGCGGCCGCCGTCCTTCGATTCTCTGTCCGGCAGTCAACGGGTGCTCGAGCTGTTGAGCCCCCGGGCGCTGATCCGGATCGACAGGATCCTGTTTTTTGCCCGCCATTCCACGGCCGGAGGGGGAGCGGAAGCGGCGGGACGGGGGTTCGCCACCATTTGCATGCTGCTCGAGGGAGCGAACCGGACGGTGCTGCTCGACCAGGTGCCGTTTACAATGGCCAATGCAAGCCGTGCCGCAGAAGTCGCCGGGATCATGCTGGGCGCGTTCAGTTTTCACCGGGATAGCATTTATTATCTGGGCAGCGTGCTGGAGGACACCACCGCGGGCACGCTGAGCGAGGTGGTGTCCCGGCTGCGCCGCATGGAGTGGCGCCCCTTGACCCATCCGGCGGAGTTTTTCGCGCCATTTGACGACTGGGAAGGGCGTTTGCTGGAATTTGCCGGCCGTGAGGGACACCCGCTACGGGATCTGCTGGCGCTGTTCAGTCCGCGGCCGCAGTGAGCATCATGGTCAAGGCCACATCGACCGAGGCGAGACGGATCGTCTCGCGATCGCCGTCGAACCGATTCTCCCGAACCACGGGCTCGTGTCCCCGCCGGGCCGCGCCGATATAGACCAATCCGACGGGTTTGTCGGCGGTGCCGCCGCTGGGACCGGCAACACCGGTAATCGAGGCCGTTAGACCCACGGGTGCATGCTCCAGAGCGCCACCAGCCATCGCTGAGGCAACCTGGTGGCTGACCGCCCCATATTGAGCGAAGAGTTCCGGCGGTACGCCCACGAGTTCGCTCTTGGCTTCGTTGGTATAGGTAACGAAGCCGCGCTCGACGACCGCGGAAGAACCGGGAACGGCGGTCAAACAACCCGCGAGCAGGCCGCCGGTACAGGATTCCACCGTGGCGATCATCAACCCTTTTGAGATGCATAGCTCCAACAGGTTCTGAGCCTTGTCCAGTATTGCTTTGTCAAACATCAGAATAATCCAAATTGCAGGTTTGCCAGGGCAATCATGTGAACGGCGATCGCGGCATAGACGCCGGCGACGATATCGTCGAGCATCACGCCCAATGCGCCGGGAATGCGTTGATCGCACCAATTTGCCGGCCAGGGCTTGATCACATCGAAAATGCGGAAAAGCAGGAAACCGGCACCATAAAGCACCGGATCGAGCGGTAAAACCGGCAGAAGTGCGATCCACTGGCCGGCGACCTCATCGATCACGATAAAGCTGGGATCCTTCCGGCCGCTCCGGCGCAAGATGACGACCGACGCCCACATCCCCAGCAGAAAGGCCGCCGCCGCGGCCACGGCGAGCCCGACGGGGCCAAACCGGTCCATGATCAGCCAGGCAAAGGGCAGGGCGCCCAGCGACCCCCAGGTGCCGGACGCAATCGGCAAATATCCGGTGCCGAACCAACTGCCGATGAGATTGGCAGGGTGCCACCAGGGAACGCCGGCGGCGGTCATAAGCGCACCGTTGCAGCGGCCTGGGCGGCAATTCCTTCGCCGCGGCCGGTAAAACCCAACTGTTCGGTGGTCGTCGCTTTGATGCTGACCCGCGCCGCGTCAAGGCCACAGAGGTACGCCACACGATCGCGCATGGCGTCCCGGTGCGGCCCGATTTTCGGGCTTTCGCAGATCAATGTAACGTCGAGGTGCAAAATGGCGCCGCCGCGTGACTTAACCATCTCCACGGCGTGATGAAGGAAAACCGCCGAATCCACGTTGCGCCACTGCGGATCGCCGGGTGGGAAATGATCGCCGATATCGCCGGCGGCAAGAGTGCCGAGAATGGCGTCGGTGAGTGCGTGAAGGCCGGCATCGGCATCCGAATGGCCACGCAAACCGTGCGAGTGCGGTATTTTGACACCGCATAACGTGACCGAATTGCCGTCTTCGAAGCGATGGACGTCGAATCCTGTGGCGACGCGAATGTCGCCGTCGGGGGGCAAACCTTCCTGCTGGCGTACTATTTGTTCGGCACGGGCTAGATCCGCTTCGGTCGTCACCTTGAAATTCTCCTCGTCGCCTTCGACCATCGTCACATCCAGGCCGCCGGCCTCGGCTATGGCGGCATCATCCGTCATTTCCCGGCCCTTGCATGTCACGTGGGCCGCCAATATATCGCCGAATCGGAACCCCTGAGGCGTTTGGGCACGCCATAGCCCGCTTCGGTCGACCGTGCCGGTGACGCGGTTTTGGGTGTCGGCACGCTTGATTGTATCGGTGATCGGTATGGCGGCCAGCGCGGCGGGGGCCGATTGCAGCGCCTGCAGGACACGATCGATCGTTTCCGCCCCCGTGAACGGCCGCGCTGCGTCCTGAATCAGAACGTAATCCGGAGAGAGGTTTTCTATGTTCTTCAGCCCGTTATACCCAGATTCTTGACGTGTTTTCCCGCCAAGGATGGGATCGGGTAATTCCATGGCGTCGACCGCGTTCCGGTAAAGTGCCATATCGTCCGGATGGATTACGGCGCGAACGTCGTCCACGTTCGGATGGTGGGCAAAGCGGGAAAGGGTTCGTCGGATCATCGGAATCCCGGCGATGTTCCGGTATTGTTTTGGAATGTCCCCGCCGACCCGGCTGCCGCGGCCACCGGCGAGCACCAGAGCGACCGTTTTGGCCATGCGCTTCCCCAGCCCCTCTTGCATTAGACTTACCGGCGCGCATATTGGCCTTTCGGTCCGGGCTTGCCAAGCGCGTCGGTGCGGCGGGCGGCTTTCAATGCTATAGCTTGCCCAGGCCCGCACGGATGAGGCCCAAATAGTGCCGCAGTCGTGCAGGTAAGGTGCCGGAATGATCCGTCAACCGAGGGAATGATGGCCAGTCCAACGCTTATCAGTATCGCGTCCGCGGTCGCCTTAATCCCGGTGACGATGGCCGCCTTTAGGACAAATGCCAAACGCGATTCCCAATTTTGGCTGCTCATCGCGGTGGCAGCATGCGGTCCGACGGTTTGGCTTTCGATGCAGAATTCGGCGGGCTGGCACACCGGGTTTGCGGCCGCACTCTGGGTAACGATCGCCGTATGCCTGCTGGCATTCGCGGCCATGGCGCTGTTCAGCCGCGACGCATGGCGACTGGCCCCTCTGTTAATGCCGTACTTACTGCTGCTGGCGGTAATCGCCGCAATTTGGAACCAAGCGCCGGCAAAGCCGATGTTACAGGACGCGCCACCGGTTTGGGTCGTTCTGCATATCGTTGCCTCGGTGGTGACCTATGCCCTGCTGACCCTGGCGGCGATTGCCGGGGCGGCCGTGGTCCTCCAGGAGCGGGCCTTGCGTCAGAAGCGACGAGGCGGCCTCGTGGAACGTTTACCGTCGGTCGCGGATGCGGAGGTCTTGGAACTGCGGTTGTTAATGACGGCGGAAGCGGTGTTGGGGATCGGAATGGCCAGCGGCATGGCGATGCAGTTCTTTACGACCGGAGACCTGTTGATCCTGAGCCATAAGACGATCCTTACCATCGTCGCCTTCAGCGTAATTGCCGGCTTGCTGGTCTGTCATTTCCATAGCGGCCTGCGGGGACGCCGCGCGGCGCGCTACGTCCTCCTCGGCTATCTCCTTATTACACTTGGATATCCTGGCGTTAAGTTCGTCACCGATGTCATTCTGGGCTGAATCAAACAAACAGTCATCCAAGCGTAATGACGTGTTGTATTTGCCTCTGGTCCGACTATTATGCTCAGAAATTAAACAGCAAAAATAGGTGCCTTTTAATTGGGCATTAAAATTGGGCCCATCGAATTGGCAAGCCGCGTTGTACTGGCGCCAATGTCCGGCGTGACGGATCGCCCATTTCGCCGCCTGGTAAAACAACTGGGCGGTGGGTTGGTCGTGTCCGAGATGATCGCAAGCGCCGCAATGGTACGTTCCATTCGAAGCGAAATGCGCAAGATATCAAATAATTGCGGCGAAGAATTCCCAATGGCGGTCCAGCTTGCTGGGCATGATCCTGATGTGATGGCCGAGGCAGCCAGGCTCAATGTCGATCGCGGA
>CAYYBI010000138.1:0-3958 GCA_964469835.1 uncultured Rhodospirillaceae bacterium | reverse complement strand
CGCCGACATCGACGTCTTCGTATTGCAGCGGCCCGATACGCACTGCCTGGTGGCCGGTTGCGAGCAAATCCGGATATTGAATTGCCGAATAGGAATGTTGCTGGTGCAACCCGACCGGCCGAACGGGCGTTTCGATTGCCTTCAGCATCCCATCAAGCGCCTTCTGCAAATCGGCGCGCATACGGATCGGAAAAACGCGCGTTGTGGTTACGATATCTTCCGATGCGTAGTCCGAGAAATGTTTCGCGAGAAGTGAGAAGACAAAGGAATCGACCCTGTCGTGCCGTGTCCACGCGCCAAATCGCATTGTCATTCCCCGCCCCGGTTACAGCGCGGGAAGGATATTTTTTTGGACTTAATAAAGCTTTAAATGCGGATTGGTCAGGCGGATTTCGCCGACAATGCCGGACGCAGGACCAGGCAGAACGGCAGCGGCAACAGCACGACGCAGGCCATTGCGACCATTGCCGGGGTCAGGCCGAAGTGATCGCCGATTAAGCCGAAGGCGATCGGTGCTGCAATGGCGCCGGCGTTGGCGATTGTGTAAATGGCGGCAAACCCCCGTGACTGCCGGTCGCCACGGACCAAATCACCCACCGTGCCATAGGTGATCGACGACGCCCCCTGCAACGCCATACCCAGCACGGGCAACAGGAAAAAGGCGAGCATGGTGGGCGTCACCAGCACGGTCACGATACCGATTGCGGTCAGGCATTCGACCAGCACCAGCGAACGAATGACGCCGAGCCGTTCAGCCAGAAACCCGCAACTGAATTTTCCGAATGCGCCACCGGCGAGCGTCAGAACCACCGCAAAAGCCGCAAGCCCTGTCGGTACCTGTTTTTCAATCATCAGGAATGCCAGGAACGTCAAGAAACCCGATTGCACGGCGGTATCGAGAAACACCATGACCGCCAATGCGCCAAAGCCCATTGGGTTGGCGATGCCCCAGCCCTTAGGCCGCGGCCCCTCCTCTGCGTCATCGACCCGTTCATGCGGAGGAGTCCCCGCATCCAACCTGCCCAATACGAAATACAGTAGTACCGCCGCCAACAGGGCAAACAGACCGAAGCCGACAACCGCATCCCGCCAGGCGGTGGCGACGCCGATTGCCAGGGTAAAGACGCCGGCAAAGGTCAGCTTGCCGACATCGCCGGAAGAATTGTAGATGCCCAGCGCGGCGCGTCGGCCGCCATCCACGAAGGTCCTAGTGATTATCGCGGAACAGAGCGAGTGCTGAAAGGCGGCACCGAATCCCGCGACGAACAGGCCAAGCAGGACGGTGACAAACCCGGTGGCAACGCCAAGCGACAAGTAGCCGACACCCGCGCACACGACGCCGAAAACCAACAATACTCGCTCACCAAGTCGCTCCGACAGCAACCCCGACGGCAACTCGAATGCGGTCATTGCAATGCGATTGGCGGCGCGAATTACGCCGACCTGCGCGTAGGTCAAGCCGAAAGCCTGAGCGAGAATTGGTAGCAATACGTAGAGCAGGTCCGTCAAGCCATCCTGCAGCCCATGCGCGCCGCAGCAGGTGGCAAGGATGACCTTCCGTCTGTCGGCCATGACGTGATCTGCCTTGTTCGCCCGCGCGTTCCTGCACGGTCTGAGACACCATAAATGGAACAGGCAGTGTCGACACGGCAAATTGCGGCTCAAAACCGCGCCGTACCGTAAAGCCGGAAACCCGGCGTCAGCCGGCCCGCTGTTCGGGCCGGGTGCGCGACTCCTCAGCGAGCGACTTGTCTTGAATAAGCCGCTTGCGCAGAACTTGCCGCTCAAGACCCGGCAAACGGGCACATCGAACGGCCAACCCGATGCGGTTGGGCCGCGTCATGGGTTCCGGGGGTTTATTGTCCTGTCTCATATCGAACCACTCCAATCAGACTGGGAGTCTGGTTCATCCAACGACACCTGTCATTCATTCGGAAGTATGCATCCGATCGGTCCTGCTGGCCAAGTCGAAATCGACAAAAACGATCGGCGCAGCGATCGTAGCGGCCCGCGTTATGACGCCCGCGCCGTCGCCTCGGCATGTTGGCGAAAGCGCGGTATGACATCTTCCGCCAGCAGCGTCATTGACCGTTTCCACAATCCAGCCTGGTCCCAATCATGGCCGGTCGCGAGTAGCGTGCCGAAATGACCGGTTTGGTCCCGGAAAGCGACGAGTTGGTCGAGCACGCTATTCGGATCACCCGCGATTACCTGGTCTTCAATTGCCTCGTTTACCTGTACATCGACCTCGGCGCGCACTTGGTCGCTCGGCATACCGGGCGTCGTGCGCATTGCCGCCAGGGTCCGCAAATACCGAAAGTAAAAATCGATACCGCTTTTCGGGTTCCTCACGTATTCGGTGGCTTCCGACCCGGTGTCCGCCACCAGGATGCTGCGGGCAACCCGCCATATATTGCGGTCCGCCGGTTTGCCGACCTTTTCGCGCGCTGCCGCATAGTCATCCCAATGGCCCTTGACGAAGGCTGTCGGGATGAAATTGCCGGAAATCGGAATCCAGTCCCGTTCCGCGCATAACAAGGCGCTGCCTGACTTCGGACTGCGGAGCGCCAGCGCGATCGGTGGATGCGGCTTTTGCAGCGGCTTACCCATAATCCCGACGCCGTATTCGGGCATCACGAAGTCCTTCACAGTGATGTCCCAGAACTCCCCTTTCAATTCGTAGGGCGGATCCTGGGTCCAGATCGCGATCATCGAATCGATGCACTCGAGCATCATCCGGCCGCGCTCTTCCGACGTCGATTTGAACAGCTCGGCATCGCTCGCCATGCCGCCCGGTCCGACGCCCAACAGGCAGCGCCCGCCGCTCAATTGATCGAACATCGCCACCTGACTTGCCAGATGCGCCGGATGATGATGCGGCAGGTTGACGACCGCCGTGCCGAGTTTGATGTGCCGCGTTTCCGGGATGACCGTGGCGAGAAAAAGCAGCGGCGAAACGATCGGTTCGGCCGTGGTGGTGATGTGTTCGCCGATCCAGGCTTCGGAATATCCCAGCTTATCGGCCAGGACGACCGCCTCCCGGTCTTCCTGCAACACCGTGCCCCAGTCACGCTCGGGGTGGTGCAACGGCATCGCAAAATAGCCCAATTCCATCTGTGTTCTCGCCCTTTTGATCGCTTATCCCTATACCTGCCGGGCGCAAGTTTATGGGCTCCCGGACACTTCGGCAAATTCAGTACCAGATGATTGACCGGAGAGAATTCCCGGGGGAAGCTTCGCCCTATGACCTTGGTAAACGCCTACCACCATCTGCTAAGCGTCGTGCTCATCGGCGTTGCCGCCCTGCCCGCCGCCGCCGGCGCACCGCCCGATCCACGCGAAGACAATGTCGCTTTTATCCGTTTCGCATCGGAACAACTGTGCAGCGCCCCGACACTCACACCGGCTGAAAAAATTGCCCGCCTGAAGGCCCATAGCCTGGACCATGCCACCGCCATCCGTCGCCGCGGCACAGTCGTTGGATGGCGGGAACAGTATCGGTTGGCCACGGGCGGGTCGCTCCAGGTTCTCCGCATGGGACAGGGCCAAAGAGTCGGCCGCTGGCAGTTCACCTATGCCGATGCCCGGCCTGAATTGACCGCTTTCGCCGGACCCGATTGTACCCTTCTCGGCGGCCGTTGGCTGATCTATGACAAAAAAGGGCGCCGCGAGGCACTTGCCCAGTACGGCCGCGATTTGGTGGAAATTGTCAGCCGCGAGGCACTCAATCCGCGGATACCACCCGGCAAGGATCCCGGCGGCGTGATCGTTGCTCTGTTCGATTCCGGCATTAACTACACGCTTCCCACCATCGCGCGTCAATTGGCGCGGGCGCCGAACGGCCAGACGCTCGGTTACGATTTCTGGGAAGGCGACGCCCGGCCATTCGACGAAGATTCCGGCGCATCGCCCTTTTTTCCACGCCGCCATGGCACCGCGATCGCCGGTTTGATCTTGC
>CAYYBI010000137.1:0-4353 GCA_964469835.1 uncultured Rhodospirillaceae bacterium | reverse complement strand
GCCATCGACCATGCTGAGAATCCGCTCCACCTCGCCGCCGAAATCCGCATGGCCCGGCGTATCGACGATGTTGATGCAGATGTCCTGCCACACCACCGAGGTGCATTTCGCGAGAATGGTAATCCCGCGCTCGCGCTCGAGATCGTTGGAGTCGAGCGCACGCTCGGCAACATTTTGGTTCGCACGAAAGGCGCCGCTTTGCCGCAGCATGACGTCCACCAGAGTGGTCTTGCCATGGTCGACATGGGCGATGATCGCGATATTGCGCAGTTCCACTGAAAAATCCCGACAAAATATGAATAAAGGAAACGCGGCCAGAGATATCCGCCGCGCCGGCTCAGAATATAGTCCGACTTTGCTTGCAAACAAGTTAATCCGTCAGTCCGCGCCGGACTCGACCTTGCGCTAAGCCGCGACTATTGTTTCGCCAGCAAATCCAAGGAGGTTCGCCGATGACGTCGGCCCAAACAATGTTCGAAAAAATCTGGCGGCAACACGTCATCACCGAGGAAGAAGACGAAGCGCTTCTCTATGTCGACCGCTGCCTGATTCACGAGGGATCGCGCCATACCTTCGACCAAATGGACGAGGAAGGCCGTTCTCCGGTCGAACCGGACAAAGTGTTCGCCTTTTCCGATCATTACGCGCAAACGACGGGTCGCGATAAGGGCCTCGGCGCGATCGCCGATCCGAAAATCCGCGGCATGATCGAATTGCTGACGAAAAACACCCAAAAACACGGCATTCGCCATTTCGACATCGACGATCCCGACCAGGGTATCCTACATGTCGTCGGACCGGAGCAAGGAATCACCATTCCCGGAATCCTGCTGATCGGGGCGGACTCCCACACCGCGACCCATGGCGCACTCGGCAATCTGTCCTTCGGCGCCGGATCGTCGGAAGTCTATCATGTGGTCGTCACCCAGACCCTGTGGCAACGGAAGCCGAAATCCATGCGGATCTCGATCGATGGCACGCTGCCGTTCGGCGTCGCCTCGAAGGACCTCATCCTCGCCATCATCGCCAAGATCGGTCATGGCGGCGCCGCCGGGCATGTCATCGAGTACGCGGGTTCGGCGGTCGATGCCATGACCATCGAACAGCGCATGACGGTCTGCAACATGTCCATCGAAGCCGGCGGCCGCGCCGGCATGATGGCGCCGGACGACAAGGTACTGGACTATGTGCACGGCCGCCCCTACACGCCGGCCGCCGCCGACTGGGACCAGGCGGTCGAGTACTGGCGCACGCTGCCGACCGATGACGGGGCAACCTTCGACACCGAGATATCGCTGAATGCATCCGATTTGGCGCCGATGGTTACCTGGGGCACCAACCCCGAACACACGCTGCCGATTACCGGGCGGGCGCCGTCGCCGGAAGATGCCGGCACCGAGGCGGACAAGCGTGAAATCGCCGCCGCGCTCGAGTACATGGACATCAAACCGGGCACGCCGCTCGACGAAATTGCGGTAAACCGCGTCTTCATTGGATCTTGCACCAATGGCCGGATCGAGGATCTGCGTGCCGCCGCCGCGGTCGCCGGTCTCGGCAAAGCCAAGGTACCGGCCTGGATCGTGCCCGGCTCCAGCGCCGTCAAACGCCAGGCCGAGGCCGAGGGACTCGATAAGATATTTACCGATGCCGGCTTCGAATGGCGGGATCCCGGCTGTTCGCTCTGTACCGCGATCAACGGCGATATCCTGCAGCCGGGCGTGCGCTGCGCCTCCACCTCCAACCGAAATTTCAAGGGCCGCCAGGGACTCGGCAGCCGAACGCACCTGGTCAGTCCGGCGATGGCCGCGGCGGCGGCAATTACCGGAAAGCTTACCGATGTGCGAAACTTGGCGAAGGGGAGCTGATCGATGCAGGCCTTTACCAAACTGACCGCCGCCGCCGTGCCGATCGACGAGCCGAATGTCGATACCAATCAGCTCTGTCCGACGCGATTCAACAAGATGCCGATCGGCGACCCGGACTACCCGAAAATTTTATTCCACGATCAGCGATTCAATCCCGACGGATCGGAAAAGCCCGATTTCATCCTCAATCAGGAAGCCTATCGAGATGCGAAGATCATCGTCGCAGACCGCAATTGGGGCGGTGGGTCTTCACGCGAAACCGCCGTTTACGCGTTGATGGCGTACGGCATCCGCTGCGTCATCGCCTCCAGCTTTGGCGACATTCACCGTAACAATTGCCTGAAGAACGGGGTTCTGCCGGTCATCCTGCCGAACGAGATCTGCATTGCCCTACGTCGTCAGTTGCAGGGAAACCTGGAAGCGACGATCACCGTCGACCTCGAATCCCAGACCGTCACCGCACCGGACGGTACGCAGCACAAATTCGAAATTACACCGGTGTCCAAGCGCTGTCTTATTAAAGGGCTTGACGATGTCGGCCGTACCGAGGAATTCCAAGGCGATATCGATGCCTTCCGGGTACGCTACCGGGACGCCTTGCCGTTCCAAGCGGCGATCGCCAAGCCATAGAATTGCGTTTTACACTGGCGCCCGGACAAGACTGATGATGGAATAGCTACAACCGGTCCGGGGGTGGTCGGGCACCAGCACACCAACGCCGGTCGAACCGGCACCATTGTTTTTATGCGCATGCCTATGTGAAGGGTGAGGGAACGCACATGTCAGAACTGATCGATTACACCAAACGCGGCGCAATTGGCGTCATTACGGTCAACAATCCGCCCGTCAACGCCCTGAGTCCCGGCGTCCCGGAGGGCATTTACGAATCACTCCAACAAGGCATAAAGGACCCGGAAATCAAGGCGATGGTATTGATCGGCGGCGGCCGCAGCTTTATCGCCGGCGCCGATATCAAGCATGTCGGTAAGAAAAAGAACCCGATCGCGGCAAAATGGCGTGACGAGATGGAAAAGCTCGACAAGCCGGTGATTGCCGCAATTCATGGATATGCATTGGGCGGCGGGCTGGAATCGGCAATGTGCTGCCACTATCGGCTGGCGGTTCCGAGCGCCAAGGTGGGGCTGCCCGAGGTGCTGATCGGCATTCTTCCCGGTGGCGGCGGTACGCAGCGTCTGCCGCGTTTGATCGGCCCCAAAAAAGCGCTTGAGCTGATCGTCACCGGGCGCCATGTGCCGGCGCAGGAAGCCGCTTCGCTTGGCATCATCGACGAGCTGGTGCCGGAAGGCCAACTGCTCGAATCGGCTGTCGCCTATGCCGAAAAGGTCGCCGACATCCGTCCGTTGCCGCGCGTCGGCGAAATGGACGACAAGCTGCAGGAGGCCAAGGACGACCCGGGCATGTTCGACGCCATGCGACAGAAAATCGCCCGGCGCGCCCGCAACCAGGTCGCCCCCTATCAATGCATCAAATGCGTTGAAGCAGCGGTGCAACTGCCGTTGGAAGAAGGCCTGGAGCGCGAGCGTACGTTGTTCGAGGAAATCAGCCAGGGCGATGAAACCGCAGCACTGAAGCATGTCTTCTGGGCGGAGCGCGAGGCGCTCAAGGTGCCCGATGTACCCCGGGAAACGCCGGCAGCGGACATCCGTAGCGGCGCCGTGATCGGCGCCGGCACGATGGGCGGCGGCATCGCGATGTGTTTCGCCAATGTCGGTATTCCGGTGAAGATTCTGGAGAAGGATCAGGAAGCCCTGAACCAGGGCATGGCCAAGATCAAAGCGAATTACGAAGTCAGCGTGAAGCGCGGCAGCCTGGACGCGGCGGAAGTCCCGAAGCGCATGGGCCTGATCGAGCCGGTTTTGACCTACGAACAAATTGGCGACGCCGATATCGTCATCGAGGCGGTGTACGAGAACCTCGACGTCAAGAAAGAGGTGTTCAAGACGCTCGATTCGGTGATGAAGGACGGCTCGATCCTCGCCAGCAACACCTCGACGCTCGACATCGACGCCATGGCCGCTGCAACGAAACGGCCAGGCAGCGTTATCGGCACGCATTTCTTCAGCCCCGCCAATGTCATGAAACTACTTGAAATCGTGCGTGGCAAAGATTCGTCGCACGAGACAATCGCCACATCCGTCAAGCTCGGCCGCACCCTGCAAAAGGTGGTCGGCGTGTGCGGAAATTGCGACGGCTTTCTTGCCAATCGCAGCCGTATCCCCTTCAAGTTCGAAATGACGGCGCTGCTTGAGGAGGGCGTGATGCCGGAACAGGTCGACAAGGTGATGTACGAATTCGGATATCCTATGGGGCCGTTCGCGGTCGGCGATTTGTCGGGTCTCGACATCGGCTATGCGACCCGCAAGCGCCGCGCAATGGAAGACCCGGAGAACCATGTGCCGGATCCGATCTCGGACGCCTTGGTCGAGGCGGGCCGTCTGGGGCAAAAGACCGGCGCAGGGGATTTCAA
>CAYYBI010000136.1:0-6203 GCA_964469835.1 uncultured Rhodospirillaceae bacterium | reverse complement strand
TAATCGCGGTTGATCAGCCCGAGTTCGCCGACCGACCGTTCCCTCGGTAGAAAGAAACTGCCGAACAGCAGATCCCACACGATAAGATTGTTGCCGTAGTTGGTATTGCTTTCGACTGCCTCCCGCGAGTGATGCCAGCGGTGCAATTCCGGCCCGCTGACGATGTAGTTCAACCACCCCAGCCGGACCGCGCAGTTCGAATGCTGGAAGAAACCGTTGATCGCGTAAAACACGAAATAAGACGCCAGCACGGTATCCGAAACACCAAGCAGCAGAAACGGCAGGGAATCGAGAAGGTATTGCAGCGCCTTCTCGATCGGATGGAACCGGCCCACATTGAACCAATAGAGCTTCTTCGGGGAATGATGCACCGCGTGCAGACGCCACAGCGTCTCGAACCGGTGGCTGGCGCGGTGCAGCCAATACCGCAAAAAATCCGCACACAGCACCATCAGCGCGGCCTGGGCCACGACCGGAAGGTCATGCGGCCATGCGCTCTGCAACAGCCAGTCCTGTCCGCGCAGCCGGTCGGCTAGCCAGAGTACGGCGGCCAGGGACAACAGCTTCGGCAACAGGATCTGCACCAGGCCCATATAGGCGGCGTCATTCATGATTTCGGGCCGCTCCGCGCGCCAGGCGGTGCGATACGGCATTTTCCACTCGAGCAGCGTGATCAGTCCGGCGCTGACGGTTACCGCCGTCACGGCGCTGCCTTGTAGCGACATGCCAGCCGCGCGTGCAAGCGCGAACAGTCCGACTCCTAGCGCCATGACGCCAGGATAGGCGGCAAATGCGAGCGTGAGTTTAAGCGGTCCGTTGGTCACAATTCCATTGTCCCGTTCCGGATCGGCAAGCCGTCCAAAAAGAAAGTTATACCCCGAATCCCTTAAGAATTTCTCGGGGGTCAACCTACGCTCGAATTATGGTTTTATGGAGATTCGTGACGTTCCGCCCTGATTTCTGGCATGCTGTGCTCCTGAGATCACCGGGAACGGACAAAACAGCCATGATCGACACCGCCGAGGCCTTGCCCGACCGCATTGCGCGCCTGATCCAGGGCTACGATTCCCAGGGAATCCACCGCACCGGAACGGCGGTCGACAATGCGTCGGCCGACTGGCTGGCGCGGGAAATCCGCGCCATCGGCCTCGAACCGGAAAAGCCCTCCTTCGCCCTGTCGCGGGTCGAGGTTATCCGCGCCGAGGCGTTGGTTGGCAGCACCGTCCTGACCGGACTCCCGCGGTTCGACGCACCGCCGACCGGCCCCAAAGGCGTCACGGGCGTCCTTGGCCCTATCGGCGGCGATACGCCGATCGGTCTTGCCGTCACGGATCCGCGCTCGACACCGGAAACGGAAACGCTGCGCGAAAAATTCGGGCACCGGGCAATCATACAGGTGACCGACGGCGGCATGCCCGGTCTCTGTCCGATCAACGCCGACCGGTTCACCGAGCCGTTCGGGCCGCCCTTGTTGCAGCTCTCGAACGAACACACCGACGTTCTGGAAGATGCCGTCGCCGCGGGCGCGACGGTTGAGGTTACCATCGAGACGGAGCGGTACGACAGCCGTGCCTTCAATGTCACCGCCCGCGTTCCGGGCCGCGACACCGATCTCCCGCCATTGATCGTGATGACGCCGCGCAGCGGCTGGTGGTCCTGCGCGTCGGAGCGCGGCGGCGGGCTGGTGGTGTTTTGCGAAATCATGCGCAGCCTCGCCGAGGCGGCGCCGGCCCGCGAGGTAATCTTCACGGCCAATTCGGGCCATGAACTGGGTCACCTCGGCCTGATGCGATTCATCGAAGACAACCCCGGGATCATCGGCGATGCCCATTGCTGGATCCATCTCGGCGCCAATTTTGGCAGCGCGGTCGCCCCCCGGGTACGATTTCAGGCCGCGAATGAGGAACTGCGTGTGGCCGGCCTCAACGCCTTCGCGTCGCAGGGGCTCGCGCTGGACTGGGAAACGCCGGTCGGCGAACGCCCCGGCGGCGAGGCGCGGGAGATTTTCGACCATGGCGGCCGCTACGTCTCGCTGCTCGGCGGCAACGGGTTGTTCCACAACCCGACCGATCACTGGCCCGACGCCATCGATGTCGACAAGACGGTAAAGCTGGCGCAGGCGTTCACGATGCTGGCGCGGAAACTGGCCGGCGCGTCCGAATAGAAGGAAATGGTTCCGTGAGCGACGTGCGAACAGGGTTCTTCCCCGCCACCGGCGGCGTCAATCTCTACTATGAAGACACCGGCAGCGGCGAGCCGATCGTCTTCGTGCATGAGTTCGCCGGCGACTACCGCAGCTGGGAGCCGCAGGTACGCTACTTCTCGCACCGGTTTCGCGTCATTACCTACAATGCGCGCGGCTACCCGCCCTCCGACGTGCCCGAGGATCCGGAGTCCTACAGCCAGGACATCGCCGTCGAGGACATCCTGGCTCTCCTCGACCATCTGAAGATTGAAACAGCCCATCTGGTCGGCTTCTCGATGGGGTCCTTCGCGGTGCTGTTCTTCGGCCTGCGTTATCCCGACCGCGCCAAATCGGTCATGCCCGTCTGTTGCGGCTACGGCGCACAGGAAGGCTGGGAAGACATCCACAAGGACAACTTCAACGATTTCGCCGACGCGCTCGAAGTCGAGGGCGAGGCCGGTCAGGCCTCGAAGCAATACGCCATCGGCTCGACCCGCGTGCAGTTCGCGCTCAAGGACCCGCGCGGCTGGCAGGAATTCGCCGAGCAGTTCGAAGCGCTCTCGAAGAAGGGTCGCGCCATGACCCTGCGCCATGTGGTGGCGGCCCGCCCGTCGGTCTACACCTTCGAAGCCGAGATGAAAAAGATGGTGATCCCCGTGCTGATCATTACCGGCGACGAGGACGAACAAACCCTGCTGCCCGGCGTCTTCATGAAAAACACCATTCCGAGCGCCGGGCTCTGCGTGCTGCCGCGCATCGGGCACACGATCAATCTGGAGGAACCCGGACTATTCAACGCGATGCTCTACGACTTCTTCACCGCCGTGGAACTCGGCCGCTGGAAGCCGCGCGATCCGCGCACCATGGCGACCGACAAATACCTCGCACCGGAATCCGACCTGACCACCGCGCCGACGGTGAAACGCGAATAGCAGTCTCAACCCCACCTCAGTCCATCCAGGAATCGCCATGCCACTAACCGTCGACTGTTACTACTCCCTCTCCTCTCCCTGGGCCTATTTCGCGGGCCCGAAGATTGCCGACATCGCCCGGCGGCACCATGCCCGCATCATCCTCAAGCCCTATGACTTTCAGGAAGTGGCGCCGAAGACCGGCGGCGTGCCGCTGCTCACGCGCCCGCAGCCGCGCCAGGATTATCACCGGGTGGAACTGGACCGGTGGCGCCAATATCTCGGCATGCCGCTGAACCTGAAGCCGCGCTTCTACCCGCCGAAGGACAACAAAACGCCGGGCCATACGGTCATCGCCGCCCAGCAACTGGGGCTCGACGCGATGCGGCTATCGCACGCGATCCTGCGCGCGATCTGGGCCGAGGAACGCAACGTCGCGCTGCCCGAAACGCGCAAGGTGATCGCGGACGAGAACGGCATGGACGGCGCAGCGCTGATCACGCTGGAAACCAGCGACGCCGTCACCGGCGAATACCGCCAAAATACCGATGAGGTCGAAACGCTCGGCATCTTCGGCGCGCCGACCTATGTCTTCCGGGATGAGCTGTTCTGGGGCCAGGACCGGCTGGATTTCCTCGACCGAGCGTTGGCGCAGGCGGGCGCGGACTAGCAAAACAGCCCCTCACCCTTGATACGTCACTCCCGATACGGCGCAATCCGCAACACGCTTGCCGTCGCCATTGACTGCCAGCACCGCCGTGAAATTGCCGTCATTGCCGCGCTTGCCCCAGATTGCGATGGCGTCGTCCCAGAATACCGGGCGCTTGAATCGGATCGTGACGTCGCAGGTCTCGATGGCACCGTCGAGCGCCAGCGCCTCCATGAGAAAGTTCACCGTCTGATTGCCGGCGATGATCGGCGCGCGGAAGCCGAACCCGTTGGCGTATTCCATGTCGAGATGGATCAGATTGTCGCTGCCCTGGCAGTAGCCGAGCGTGTCGTCCGGGGTGCATTGCTTCTCGGTCAGCAGCTCGAACCCTTCCTCGGACGGTGCGGGCGGTGGCGGGCGCTGCGACCGTTTGGCGCCATCCGGTTCGACCGTTGTCGGGTCGACCATCATCACCTCGGGCCGGACGGTCATCACCGTCCGGCCGTCGGCGTCGGTGTAGTCCCATTCGCTATGAGCGATCCAGCCCCGCGGGTGGTCGGCGATCTCGGTAAAGCGGCCAGCCAGGGTGAACGGCGCGTCGAGCCGCAGCGGCGCATGCATCTGGATATGATGAACCGTGTGCACCTTGCCGACCTCGGGCCGGCAGCGCTGCATCGAGGCGGTATTAAACGTGATCGGCCGCCGCGCCAGCAGGGCCGGATCGACCCACTCGCCGTAGCGTTCCGCCGGGATGCCGCAATGGCCGTGCAGCCGGTGCTGTTCCAGCGTGGTGATGACCCGGTTTTCGGTGGGAAAAACATAGCCGGCCTCGACACACAGCTCGATCGACGGATCGACACGGTATGTGCCTTCGGGTTCGCCGGCGGTTGGGACATTTTGGGACATCGGTAGGTCCTTGTTCGGTCAAACGATAAAACTAATTGTCATCCCGGAAGGCGCGGCGCGCCTATCCGGGATCCATTGCGTCGCCAACCACACTGGATTCCGGATCAATGCTACGCATTGTCCGGAATGACGACATTTACAAATTTAGACGTCGCGCCTTCCCGGATAACGACTCTAGTGTGGCTCGCGTCCTACGCGGACACCAGCCGGACGTAATCGTCGAGCGACCCGTCGTCGAAGTTGCGCAGCACCTCGAACAGCTCGGCCGCCTTCTCCTCGCCCAGCACCGGTTCGACCAGCCCTTCGAACTTGGTCCGCATGTCGTCCCAGCTCATCGGATTGGTCGGATTGCCGAGCGCCATGGCGCACTCCGCGTCGATCAATGAGCCATCGGCGAGTTTAACCCGCAGCGCAGCGGTGCGGGTGTCGCGGTCGTCCGACGGCAGCAGGGTCACCCGGCTCAACGTGTCGCGCAGCACCGGCTCTTGCACCCGTTCCTCGGAAAAATCGAGCGCGGTGACCGGATAGCCGTTCAGGCCCAGCGCCACGCAATAGGCCGCGCTGAATTTGCCTTCGAGCCCGGTCTGCGGGTTCGGCTTGCCGGCCAGCATGGTGCACAGATAGCTCACGTCGACCTCGATCGAGTCGATCTCCTTGCCCTTCACCTGATCCGAAATACTGCGCGCCGCGTCAATCACCGGATGCGTCAGAAGACAGGATGAATACGGCTTGAAGGTGTTCTGCAAGACCTCCCAGTCTTCGCCGTAGTCGAGCGCGGGAATCTTGACCGCGCCGTCCTGGATAATCGCGTTGGCGAGCGCGCCGTCGGTTTCGATCAGGTCTTCCGCCGCGACGAAGCCTTCCGCCGCCAGCTCGGCCGCCAGGATCCCATTCATCGCCGCCTTGCCGGAATGGAACGGCTTCGACATGGTGCCGAAGGAACCGACAAGCCCGCTCACCTGCGTCGCCGCCGCGCCGAGCGCATTGCGCACGCCCTGCTCGTCGAGGCCGAGCAGCACCGCGGATGCCGCCGCCGCCGCGAAGCATCCGAACACGCCGGTTGAATGAAAGCCGCGCTCGTTCGCGGTCTGGCCGAAAAAGTCGCCGCCGAGCCGGGCGCCGGTTTCGAATCCGGCGATATAGGCGGACAGGATTTCGCGCTCGCTGGCGCCCACATGCATGCCGACCGCCAGCGCCGCGTTCCAGGCCGGGCTGCTGAGATGGGCGACCGCGCCAACATGAGTGTCGTCATAGTCGAGGCAGTGCGCCATGGTGGCGTTGACCAGCGCGGCCGCCGCCGGCGCGGCCTTGCCGCCAAGCAGGACCTGCGCATCGCCGCTGGTGCCCCATTTGGCCGCGACCTGACGTACCGACTGGCCCGCCTCCTCCGCGTGCGCGCCGATACCGACGCCGATCGTGTCGACCAGCGTCATCCGCGCCGCGTCCAGCACGCTGGCCGGATAGTTGTGGCCCTTGGCGGCGGCGATAAAGCGTCCCGCCGCGGCGGCGTTCGGGTTGGTCTGCATGTCGTTCTGCGTCTCTGTCGTCATGG
>CAYYBI010000135.1:0-7301 GCA_964469835.1 uncultured Rhodospirillaceae bacterium | reverse complement strand
CGGTCCTCGCGCCAGCCATCGAAACGATGAATGGCCGGTACAATGCTGCAGGATCCAGCGGAGATATCCTTTGTGATCGGTCGCCACGCGCAATTCCGCGGCCGGCGCCATTGCGCGGGCCAGCAGGTCAAGTTGCGCCGGCGCGAGAAAGCGCCGCTGATGATGCCGTTTCTTTGGCCAGGGGTCTGGAAACAGGACAAAAACCCGCCCCAGCGCCGCCGCCGGCACCCTTTCGACAAGGCCGCGCGCGTCATCGGCCAGGATCCGGATATTGTCGAGGGGCCGGCTGGCCGGCGCAGCGTTGATAGCCGCGAGCAGCCGGGCGACGCCGTTTATATAGGGCTCGCAGCCGATAAAGCCGATACCCGGGTGTGCCGCCGCCTGTGCCGCTAAATGTTCGCCGCCGCCGAACCCGATTTCGAGCCAGACCGCATCAACCGGCCGGCCGAAACAGTGCCGCAGGTCGGCGGGCAGGGTTGCCGGATCAAGCGAAATCTGCGGCAGTAGCCGGTCCACAAGCGCCTGACGACCGGGCCTCAGGCGCCGGCCGCGCCGCCGGCCATGCAGAATTTGTGTGCGTTTGTCGCCCATCGGTCGCGATTCAATGGGCGGGCACTTAACGCCGCCTCAGGTCAGCGCCGCCGTGAGAGCCTCCACCAGATCGGCGCGTTCCCAGGAAAAGCCACCGTCAGAATCGGGTTCGCGGCCAAAATGCCCGTAGGCCGCGGTGCGCGCATAGATCGGCCGGCCGAGCGACAACCGCTCGCGAATGCCGCGCGGACTGAGATCGACCACCTCATTGATCGCGCCGATCAGGCGGCTCTCATCGTGCTTTCCGGTTCCGTAAGTATCCACGTAGAGCGACAGAGGTTTCGATACGCCGATGGCATAGGCGATCTGAACAAGGCAGCGATCGGCAAGGCCGGCGGCAACGACGTTCTTGGCGACATGCCGCGCGCCATAGGCCGCCGAACGATCGACTTTCGTCGGATCTTTGCCGGAAAACGCGCCGCCGCCATGGGGCGCCGCGCCGCCATAGGTATCGACGATGATTTTTCGGCCGGTCAAACCCGCGTCGCTGTCCGGACCGCCGATCACGAACCGTCCGGTTGGGTTGACGTAAAACTCTTCCTCGTCGCACATCCAGCCGTCGGGCAGAACATCAAGCACGAATGGCCGCACCAGTTCGCGGACCTCCGCCTGATCGAGCGCCTCTTCGTGCTGAGTGGACACGACGACGGAATTCGCCCGCACGGGCCGGCCGCCCTGGTACTGCAGCGTGACCTGGCTCTTGGAATCCGGGCCGATGCCCGCCAGTTGGCCTGCATGCCGGGCCGCCGCCATCCGGCGAAGGATCTCATGACTGTACTGAATCGGCGCCGGCATCAACTCCGGCGTCTCGCGGCAGGCATAGCCGAACATCAGCCCCTGGTCACCCGCGCCTTCATCCTTGTTTCCTGCCGCGTCCACGCCCTGGGCGATATCGGGAGACTGGCTGTGCACATAACATTCCACTTCCAGCTCGCGCCAATGGAAGTTTTTCTGTTCATAGCCGATTTCACGCACCGCTTTGCGCGCGAGCTCTTCCATCTTGCCGCAGTCGATTTCCGCCGGCCCCCGAACCTCGCCCGCCAAGACGACCCGATTGGTGGTCACCAGAGTCTCCACCCCGGTTCGGGCGTCCGGGCCGCTTTGCAGGAATTCGTCGACAATTTCGTCCGAAATGCGGTCGCAAATCTTGTCCGGATGCCCTTCGGAAACCGATTCGCTGGTAAACAGAAAGTCGCCACTTGCCAAGGTATTCTCCCGATAAACGTTCGGTTCGACTTAGACATGACCCCGCCGACGCCGCGGTCATGTCACGGTGGATCATATGCAAACGGCCAACTTTATGAGGAAAACATATCGTCTGGCGGCCACCCAGTGCCAAGCGGCACTTGTGACAAGCTTTCAAGAATGCGTCAAGCGCTTTGCACCCATCGGGCTCTAGCTGTTCGAGTCGATGTTCGCCAGCGCCTTGGCAAGATCGAAAATCCGTCTGCGGACCATCGGATCTTCGATCCGATAGTAGGCCCGCACCAATTCGAGCGTCTCGCGTTTCGCCATCGGATCAGCCTCGAACTGCATTTGCGGCAGATCGGCCAAGCCGGCGGCTGCGGCCGGCACCGGAGTTTCCGCCGACATTTCGTCGAAAAAGAATGACACCGGCACTTCTAGCACACGCGACAGATCGAACAGCCGACTTGCGCCGATTCGGTTCGCACCGCGCTCATACTTCTGAACCTGTTGAAACGTAAGTCCGAGGGCGTCCCCGAGCTTTTCCTGGCTTAGCCCGAGAAGCGTCCGGCGAAGCCGCACACGACTGCCAACATGAACGTCGACCGGGTTGGGTTTGCTCTGCCGAGCAGGCGTTCGCCGCGGTGGCGATTGATCAGACATATAAAACTCAAACCCCCGTTTTTATAAAGTTATTAATGGCCTTGGGGTGTGTGTTAGATAGGCCAAACGATTGACCGTGGTCAACGCCATAGAGGTTTATGTTAGTACCTCCCGTTACAACCGAAGAGCGGCACCCGCACAGCCACAAAACCGGCGGTTGCCAATATCAACAAGAGGATAAGGAACGGTAGGTCGCCATAGCGGCCGTACACGGTGGGATCCTTGACCGGCTTCGGCAGACGTGAATCGAGCACGCCGGCGGTATCCAAAGGAAGCGACCCGAGCACCCGTCCATAGGGATCGATGACCGACGAGATGCCGGTATTCGCCGCGCGCACCACCGGCAGGCCTTCCTCCACCGCCCGCACGCGGGAAATCGCCAGGTGCTGATGCGGTCCCGCCGTCTTGCCGTACCAGGCATCATTGGTCAGGTTGAGCAGCCAGGCGGGACGATCGGCGCGATCGAGCACGGCGCCGGGAAAGATCACCTCATAGCAAATCAGCGGGCTGACCGGCGGCAGGCCCGGCAAGTGGAGGGTCTTGGGTCCGGAACCCGCCGAATAATCGGTCATGCCGTGGGCGATCTTGTCGACTGGCAGGAACTTGCGGAACGGTGCGTATTCGCCGAACGGCACAAGATGAAACTTGTCGTAATGGGCCAAAACCGTGCCTCGTTCATCGACCGCGAAGGCCGAATTCCAGATGCGCAACGGGCCGACCGCGCGGCGCGGCGCGCCGGTAATGAGCAGACCGCCGCGCGGCACCGCCTGGGCAAGCGCGAGACGCCTCGGTTCGTCATCGGCAAGAAAGAATGTCGCCGCATTTTCCGGCCAGATAATGTGGCTGACCCAATCCGGCCTGTTTTCGGTGCTCAGCTCATGATGGCGAAGAAGATTGCGGTTGCGCAGATCCCGTCGCCATTTCTCCCGCTGCGGGATACCCGCCTGCACCAACCTTAAGCCGACCCCGTCCACCACCGCCGTTCCGGCCGGCGGCGCCCCGGATAACCGCACTTGTCCGCCAATCCACGGTCCGGCGAGCAATGCTATCGACAGAACGGCAAGGCCAATCCGCGCCCGTGGCGACACGCCGAGCGCCGCGGCGGGTAGGCAGGCGGAAAGCAGGGCGACGAGACTCACGCCGTAGATACCGATCAATGCAGCGCTCTGGAGCAGGGCATCCGATCCGGCCCAGGCGCTGCCGATCAGGTTCCACGGAAAGCCGGTCAACACATGGCCACGCAACCATTCCAGCCCACACCAGGCGGCGACGAACACCAATGTTCGTGAAATCGGCTGGCGTGCAAAGGACGCCAGCAGCGTGGCACAGCCGGTAAAAATGGCCAGAAACGCCGGCAATCCGAGCGCCGCAAAGGGAATCAGCCAGGCGTGCTTCGACGAAAAGACCAGCATGGCATTGCCGATCCAATACAGGCTGACCGAGAAATAACCGAAGCCGAACCACCATCCGAGCCCAAATGCGGCTTTCCGGCTGGTACGGCCCGCGAGCATCCATAGAAGAATGGGAAAAGACAGGTAGAGGAGCGGCAGGAAGGAGGCCGGCGGCAGGGCCAGGGTTGCGATCGCGCCGGACAAAAAGCCGGCCGCACGGCCGCGCCAGCCGGCAAGACCGCCGAGGATACTTCCCAGTGATCGCACGGAATCTACCGCCGGCACTCCGGCTCACCCATCGGCGTCCGGACGCACCGGCAAGTTGCACAGACGCAACCGCCGGATGCGACGCGGGTCCGCATCTACCACCTCAAACTCGATCCCGGATGCTTCGTGGCGCAGCACTTCGCCGCGGATGGGCACACGGCCGGCTACGCTGAACACCAATCCTCCCAAAGTCTCGATATCGTTTTCGCGCTCCTCCGGCGTCAGAACGGTGCCGACCTGGACCTCGAACTCTTCGATCGGCACCCGCGCATCGGCGATGACCGTGCCGTCCCGCCGCATTTCGAACGAGGGGCGCTGTGTCTCGTCGTGTTCGTCCTCGATTTCGCCGACGATTTGTTCGACAGCGTCCTCAATCGTCACCAACCCGTCCACGCCACCGTATTCATCGACCACCAGCGCCATATGGGTGCGCGACATGCGCATCTGCAGCATCAGGTCGAGAACGCGCATGCTCGGTGTGACGAACAGCACCTCCCGGACCAGCTTGGTCAGCTGGACGGATTCTTTGCGCGCCGCCAGCGGCAGGACATCCTTGATGTGGATCATCCCGATTACGTCATCCAGGGTATCGCGGTACACCGGCACGCGCGAATGCGCCTCCTGCGCCATGATCGCGATCACTTCGTCCAGCGAGGTTCCGCGCTCCGCCGCGACGATGTCCGCACGCGGCACCATCACATCGTCCACGGTAAGATTGCCGAAGGCGAGGATCTTGTGGAGCAGCTGCTTTTCCCGGAAATCGATCGGATGATCCCGTTCCTCATGCTCCTCGATCAACTCCTCGAACGTCTCGCGCAGGGCCGAGCCGCCGTTCCGGCCGTTCCGCAACCCCTTGAGCCAGCGTTTAAAGGCGCCCGGTTTCCGGTCGTCGGTCTCGACATCCGCGCCGGTAGACGGAGGTTCCATGGCGGATTGTTCGTCGCTCATGGTGCGCAATGCCTCGACAAGGGTGTCTCTGCAGCCGGATCAGTATGCCGGTACGGGTCGGCGACACCGAGCGACGCCAGCGCCTTGACCTCCAGCGGTTCCATGACCGCGGCATCCCTGTCCGTCACATGGTCATATCCCAGCAGATGCAGGATCCCATGCACTACCAAATGGCGGAAATGATCGGCCACCGGCTTGCCCTGCGCGCGCGCTTCACCGCTCACCGTCTCGCAGGCGAGCACCACGTCACCGACCAGCCACGGCTCCGAGGCCGCCGCCGGGTGTTGATGCAGAGGAAAGGACAAGACATTGGTCGGTTTGTCCTGCGCCCGGTGACGCTGGTTGAGCGATTGAACCGTCGCGTCGTCGGTCAGCAGAATGCTGATCTCCGCCGCCGCGCCGGAACGCAGTTCCTGCCCCGCCGCACGCCATGCCGCCGCAGCGGCAGCCATCGCGCAATCGGCGGCTTCGGGCAATTGATCGCGCCACCCATCGTATGAAATGGTAATGTCCACCTTCGGCGCGCCGGTCATTTGCGCCTCCGGGCCCTAGCCGCTGGCGCCTTGTCCCGTGCGTCATAGGCACGGACGATTTGGGAAACCAGCGCATGGCGCACCACGTCACGGGCGCTGAACTCGACGAAACCGACCGCCTCGATCCCGGCCAGGGTCTCGATCGCATCCCGCAGTCCCGAGGCAACCCCCGACGGCAGATCGATTTGGCTCAGGTCCCCGGTCACTACCATGCGGCTGTTTTCGCCGAGCCGGGTGAGAAACATCTTCATCTGGACCGCCGTCGTATTCTGCGCCTCGTCGAGGATGACAAAAGCGTTCGACAGCGTCCGGCCGCGCATGAAGGCAAGGGGAGCGATCTCGATTTCGCCGATTTCCAACTTCTTGACCACCTGATCGGCGGGCATCGTGTCGTACAAGGCGTCATAGAGCGGCCGTAAATAAGGATCGACCTTTTCGCGCATGTCGCCCGGCAGGAACCCCAAATGCTCGCCCGCTTCCACCGCCGGCCGCGAGAGCACGATCCGATCGACCTTGCCGCTGATCAACTGCTCAACGGCGAAGCATACCGCCAGATAGGTTTTCCCCGTGCCGGCCGGGCCGGTGCCGAACACCAACTCGCTGTTGCGCATCGCGGTGATGTAGCGTGCCTGGGTCGGCGACCGTGCCGATATGCGTTTCTTCCGCGTCTTGATGACCGGTTCGTCCGCACCGCTGGCGTCCTCGTCGCCGCCGTCGGCCATGCGCAGCGCGGCATCGACCTCCGCCGGGTCGATCGAATGACCGTTCTTGACCCGGCGATACAGCCGGTCCAGCGCACGCCGCGCAAGATTGGTCGAATCCTCGGACCCGGTGATTACAAGCTGGTTGCCGCGGCTCGACAACGATACGCCGAGCCGCTGTTCAAGCTGCGCCAAATGCTGGTCATGGGCACCATACAACAAGGGCAGCAATCGATTGTCGTCGAAATCCAGTTGCACCGTCACGGCGCCGATTGTGTTGGATGCCGTGCTCACAACCGTGCCGGCTCCCCATCCCGGGCGCTGTCGGATCGCAGGCCGCCGCCAGGCATTTCGCCCCGCAGGCTGTTCGGCAACACCTCGGCAATGCGCAGCCGCGCCGTCCTGCCGATCAACGCGGCGGGTGCGGCGGCGTGTACCGACTGCAGATACGGCGATCGCCCAAGCAGCTGCCCATCGTGCCGACCGGAGGATTCGAACAGGACTTGCAGTTCCTGGCCCAGCTGCGCCCGATTGAACCGGTCCTGCTGCGCGCGCAGGAGCTGTTGAAGGCCCGCAAGCCGTTCCGCCTTTGCATCCTCGGCGACTTGAGCCTCCATGCCGGCCGCCGGGGTACCCGGCCGCGGGCTGTATTTGAAGGAATAGGCCTGGGCGTAGCCGATATCGGTCACCAGCCGCAAAGTCGCGGCGAAATCCGCATCGCTCTCGCCGGGAAACCCGACGATGAAATCCGACGACAGCGCGATGTCCGGCCGCGCCGCGCGAAGCCGGTCGACGATCCGCCGGTAGTCGTCCGCGGTGTGCTGGCGGTTCATCGCCTGCAGCACCCGGTCCGAACCCGACTGCACCGGCAGGTGCAGAAACGGCATCAATGCGGGCACGTCCCCATGCGCCGCGATCAGGGCGTCATCCATGTCCTTGGGGTGACTCGTGGTGTAGCGAATGCGCCGCAGCCCGTCGATTTCCGCGAGCTGCCGGATCAACCGCCCGAGCCCCCATTCCCA
>CAYYBI010000134.1:0-12525 GCA_964469835.1 uncultured Rhodospirillaceae bacterium | reverse complement strand
GGCTGGTCCCAGCCCTTGGCCTGGAACGGCACGGTGTCGCAGAACCGGCATTGGATTTCGTATGAAATCACGATGGCGAGCAGTAAATCCTTGCCGCTTGCCCCGGTCGCTTCCGCCAGCGCCAGCAATGCCGGTATGTTGTCGGAAGGATGCGCGGTACTGGTCAGCAGATAGGCGTCGCTCATGTCGAGGTACCGCACCATGGCGCCGTTTACCAGCGCGGCGAGGTCGGGCGTCGTCCGGGTCAAGGTGCCGAAAACCCGGGCCCGTGGGCCGTCCGCAACCGGGCTGGCGAGACGCCGTGTCGCGCGGACGGGCGGCGCCAAAAATGCCGCCATGGCGCATCCCATGCTGTCGATCAGCCGGACCTTGGCGGCTTTGACCGCCGCGGCTGGGAGGTCGGAGTAGATGAGGCCGCTGGCGAAGTTCACCAGTTGATTGGCGGTTTTGTCCATGCGCCGTGGGCTCCTGTTTGGTGAGCGGAAAAGCGGCCGGGCTGGGCCAGCCTGCGAATTGGATCTATAAATAACCGGTTCCGGCAAGTCTCGCCGGCAACACTACACCAACAATTTCATCGCCCGCCAAGCCGACGGAGAAAGTCATGAAAAATAAAGCCGCGCAGTTCAAGGATTTGCTCGAAGCCCCGGAAATTCTCGTCGCGCCCGGTGTCTTCGACGGGTTCAGCGCCCGTATCGTCGAGGCCGCGGGATTCAAGGCGGCCACCGTTTCCGGCGCCGGGGTGTCGGAGAGCAATCTCGGCTGGGCGGACAAAGGCATCATGGGCTACGAAGAAAACCTTCGGGCCTGCCGGTCGATCGCTGCATGCAGCAGCTTGCCGATGCGCGCCGACGCGGACACCGGGTACGGGAATGCCGTCAGCGTGTATTTCACCGTGCGTGGTTTCGAGGATGCGGGCCTCGCGGCCATTATGATCGAGGATCAGGTTTGGCCCAAGCGCTGCGGCCATATGGCCGGCAAGGACGTCATTCCGGCCCATGAGATGGTGCAGAAGGTGAAGGCCGCGGCAGACGCCCGGCGCGATCCGAATTTCGTCATCATGGCGCGAACGGACGCGGCCGGCGTGGTCGGCGTCGACGATGCGATCGAGCGGCTCAACATGTATGCGGAAGCGGGCGCGGACGCGCTGTACGCGGACGCGCTGTTGTCGCTCGAGGATATCGAACGCGTCGCCCGGAGCGTACCCAAGCCGTATGTCTGCAACATGGGGTTTGGACTGCAACCCCGCCACACCACGCCGCTTGCCACCGCAAAACAGTTGCAGACGATGGGCGTTGCCATGGTGACATATCCCAGGATGCTGACCTCCGCGGCGGTGCGCGGCATGCTGAACGCCGTCGCTGCTTACAAGGAAGGCATGTTTGCCGACACGCCGGTCGAGCGGCCCGAACTGCAAGTGGATTTCGAGGAACTGAGCGCGTTGATGGGCTTGCCGGAACTCGACGCATTGGAATTGAAATATACGGTTGATTGAGGCCGGACGGCGAATCCGGCGGCGCGGTCACGCCGCGTTTTGATTCGTGCTCGCCTTGCCGGCACTCGTGATCGGCAGCTCGATCTGTACGGAGGTGCCACGTCCCTTCAAGCTGCGCAGTTCAATTGTGCCGCCCATCATTTCGACAAGTTTCTTGGCGATCGGCAATCCGAGGCCCGATCCTTCCTCGTCGCCGCGCGGAATTCGGTGATAGGGCTTCATAACCGAATGCAGATCCTCCGCCGTCATGCCGACACCGGTATCGGAGACGACGAGGACCAAGACGCCCTTTTTCTCGTTGCGTTTGGCGGTCAGCAGGACACGGCCCTTCGGCGGGGTATATTTGATCGCATTGGTGAGGAGGTTGACCATCACCTGGCGCAGCTTGCCTTTGTCGGTCTCGATGATTGGCAGATCCGGCTCGATGGTCACGTCGAGGGTGACGCCTGCCTTTCCTGCCACTGTTTCGAGGATCTTGGAGGTTTCCTCGATCACGCTGCCGACATTGACATCCTCCACAACCATCGCCTCGGCCCCGGCTTCGATACGCGACATGCTTAGGCGATTGTCCATGATACCGAGCAGGTGCTGTCCGGCCTGATGAATGTTGTGGGCGTATTCCTTGTATTTTTCGTTGCCGAGCGGGCCAAAGGTTTCGAGCCTGATCGCATCGGACATGCCGCAGATGGCGTTCAACGGGGTGCGCAATTCGTGATTGGTTTCGGCAAAGTAATCGATACGGGCGCGGTTTTCACCATGCACGGAGCTCAACTCGTCGGTCAGACGTTTCTCCGTGGCCCGGAGCAAATTCAGGGCGGTATTCATCCGATTGGTGCGCCGATCGACGATTGAATGCAGCGCGCAGGCTTCGCGCTCCGCGGCGAGCAATCGAGCCTGAATTTCTACGCGATGCAGATATATCGCGGGAACGAGAGGGCGCGTCACGCAATCGGCCGCACCTTGCTGCAGGGCGCGCATGTAGGCGTTGGCGTCGGATTGGTCGGCTGTAACGAGTATCGCGATGGCGCGGCTGGTTCGGCCCGCTGCAATAGCGGCGAGAAAATCTTGTGCTTCGAGAAAATGCAATTCGGTGACGATAATCAGCGGTTCCGGTTGACCCGTCGCTATTTGGTCGGCGATCCCGGCGGTATCGCTGCGGAGTATGACATGGGGGAAGCCCGCTTCCGTCAGAATATCACGAGCGTGTGCCGCCGCAGTCCCGTCGGTGTCGAGCACCAGGAATGATATATCCCGGGCCTGAATGCCGGGATTCGGCCGGTCCGGTATGTCTGCGGTTTGGTTAATCGCCATTAAGTTGTCATGTGAACAATGCACTACTTCACCGTGCACCCTAGGCTTCAGGGGTTAATAATGGCTTACTTTAGCGATTTGCGGCGGTGCGGATGGCGATCGGTTGATCGACCCCGTGAAGGCGGAAGAGTCGGGTGTCGGCTCGCGGGACTAGGCGGCGTGCTGCGCGGTGGGCGCCATACCGGGAATGGACATCGGCAGCTCAATCTTTACCGAGGCGCCGCGGCCCTTCATGGTACGCACTTCCATCGTGCCGCCCATCATTTCCACCAGTTTTCTGGTGATCGGTAGACCGATGCCGGCGCCGCTATTTTGCTGGCCATCCTGCGGCCGCCCCATATAGCTGTGCAGGTCCTCCGCCGTCAGGCCGATTCCGACATCCCGGCCGAGCAGGACCAGCACGCCTTTTTCTTCGTTCCGTTTTGCGCTGAGTAGGACCCTGCCGTGTGCGGGGGTGGTTTTGATTGAGTTGGAGATCAGATCGACCATCACCTGGCGGAGTTTTTCCTGATCGGTCTCGATAATCGGCAGATTCGTCTCGATACGGACATCGAGGTCGATATCCCCCTTCTGGGCAAGGGCGCCGAACATATCTGACGTTTCCTGGATAACGCCGCCAACATTGACTTCCGCGATATCCAATTTCAAGGACGTGTCAATGTCTTCGGTGCTGTCGGCGAGGGCCGGAGCTACAGTGTTCTCTGAGGCCGTCGTGGCGTCCGCGCTGGCTGCGGCATCAGCGGCGGTGGCGTCCGATGCGGCCTCCCCGTTCATCGAAAGTCCCGCGGCCACCAGGTATTTCTCCAAGGAACGCAGGAGGTCCAGGGCCGCGTTCATCCGCTCGGTGCGTTGGTCGACGATCGATTCGAGTGTTCGAATTTCGCGCTTGATCGCGATGTATTTCGACTGAGATGCCACGCGGTACAGCAGCGCTGCGGCGGTGAAAGGCCGCACGATATAATCGTCGGCGCCGGTCTGGACATGCGGGTCGAATGATTCCGCGTCTTGAACGTCCACGACCGCAATCGCGGTGGCGTCGTAATGGGGCGTACTTTTCTTCAGATGGGCGAATTGGGCGAGAGAATCGATGCCCTTGGAGTCTCCGCCTGCGATAATGAGCTCCGGACGGCTCTTGGCGATGCGTTCGATCAGCGCGTTCGGATTTGTTAGCGTTTCAACGCGGCCATACCCGCCATCGATCAATATTTTGAGGATGACGCTGAGCCGCTCCGCATCCCCATCGACGACAAGAATGTGCATATTCTTGTCGACTGTATGGGTTTGCGCGGGCGCGGACGCGTCGGATCTGGCCATAGCCGCCATGGGCTTGTTCAATTTCTGCGATTACTCGAGCGTTTATCCTATGCCAGAGTGGTTAACATCGGCTTACCCGTTCAGATTGCGGGCGTTAAATCATTGGGGAAAAACGCAGAATGGAACGCGACGATGTGGAGATCGCGACGCTGGATGGCACGCTGACGGCGTTCTCCGCCCACCCCGACGGGGGCACCCCCTGTCCGGCGGTTATTCTGTACATGGATGCGCCCGGTATTCGCGAGGAATTGCCCGATTTCGCCCGGCGCATTGCCGGTGAAGGATACTTTTGCCTGCTGCCCGACCTGTACTACCGGTTCGGCCGCATCCGGCTCGAGGGTAAGCGGGACGAGGAGTCCGTCGCCACTTATCGCGCCACGCGTCACCAGCTCGTCTTGTAGCCTTCGAATCGGGTCGGGATGCGGCGGATGTCCTGGATCAGGTCGGGTGTCAGCTTGGGATCGACATCCGACGACATGCTGGCATTCAGCGTGTCGGAGATGCCGCCGAAGCGGGTCTCGACCTCCCTGGCGATGACGTCGTGTTTGCCGACGGCCGCGAACAGGTGGACCACGTCGTCGGGCACCTCGGCGGCCATCTTGTCCCATTCGCCGCGCTTCGACATTTCGTGCAGTTTCATGCCGAGGTCGAGCTGGTCGTGCACCTCCCAGACCGGAAAATAGCTGCGGGTCGACCCGTAGAAGGCGACCCGGTAGCGAACCCATTCGAACAGCTTGTCCAGGGTTTCGGCGTCCGGGCCGGTGACGATGTAGCCGCCGCCGGTGATTTCGAAATTCTCCCGCCGGGCGTCGCTTTTGGCCATGCCTTCCTCGAGCCGGGCCATCACCACTTCTTCAAGGTAGCGCCGGGTGCAGAAGGGATGCAGGCGCACGCCGTCGCAGACCCGGCCCGCCATCCGCAGCATGGCCGGGCCGACGGCGGCGATGGTGACCGGCACCGGCGGCAGGCCGTTCGGGTCGGGCACGAAGTTCGGCGTCATCAGGGTGAAGCGGTAGTGCTCGCCTTCGTAATTCAGCTTTTCGCCCTTTTCCCAGCAGCGCCAGATCGCCCGCATGCCTTCGACATATTCGCGCAGCCGGGGCACCGGCGGGCTCCAGGGCACGCTGAACCGCCGTTCGTTATGGCCCTTCACCTGGGAGCCCAGTCCCAGTACGAAGCGGCCGTTCGAACCGGTTTGCAGGTCGTGCGCGGCGCACGCGACCACCATCGGGCTGCGGGCAAAGGCGATGGCGATACCCGTGGTCAGCTCGATTTTTTCGGTCGTCGTGGCCGCCACCGCCAGCGGCAGGAAGGGTTCATGCTTGTTCTCCATGGTGACCAGGCCGTCATAGCCGGCTTTCTCGATCGCGGCCGCGCGGGTGCCGGCGGTCTGCAAATTATCCTGCGGCAGGATGGTGAGAACACGCATGAGTCCGGGCCTCCTAGGTTGTTTTAACCACGTTTATCAAGGAAACCGCCGCATTCGACAACCCGACTCGCGCTGCAAATTTGCTGTGCTATAATCCATCGACGGGTACAAATCCAACCCGGTCCTTTTTCACGTCCCGCCGTTTTCAGCATCTGTTTCAAGGGAGAAACGCCCATGTCCGCCGCTGTCCAATCAATGCCGCATCCCGACGATATCGCCTCCATGAAAGACAAGGTGTCGCCGGAGGAATGGCAGTCCCGCGTCGATCTGGCGGCCTGTTATCGGCTGATCGATCACTACGGAATGTCGGATTTGACCGGAACCCATATCTCCGCCCGCGTACCCGGCGAGGAAAATGCCTTTTTGATCAATCCCTACGGCCTGTTCTTCGAAGAGATCACCGCGTCCAGCCTGATCAAGGTCGATCTCGACGGCGAGGTCTTGAGCGAGACCGACTATCCGGTCAACGCGGCCGGATACACCATCCACAGCGCGGTGCACGAGGCGCGGCACGACGTGGAATGCGTGCTGCACACCCATACGCGGGCGGGCATGGCCGTATCGGCGCTGAAATGCGGGATGCTGCCGATGTCGCAGCATTCGGCGCGGTTCATCGACAATATCGGCTATCACGACTATGAGGGCGTGGCGACCAATCTGGACGAGCGCGAGCGGCTGGTGCGCGACCTGGGCGAGACGGCGATGGCCTTGATTTTGCACAATCATGGGCTGCTCACCTGCGGATACAACATCCCGCACGCCTTCTGGATGATGCACAAGCTGGAGCGGGCCTGCCAGGCGCAAATCGACGGCATGGCCGCCGGCACCAAGACGATCGAAATTGCCCCGACGGTGCAGGAAAGCACCAAACAGCAGTTCAAGGGCAAGGGCACAAAGAACGCCGATCTCGGCTGGGCGGGCCATCTGCGCCGCCTCGACAAGCTCGATCCGAGCTACAAGCATTGATCCGGAAGGGATAGAAAAATGGCTGTTCGCGATACTGTAACGCCGGAAGAATGGGAGACCCGCGTCGAACTCGCGGCCTGTTACCGGTTGATCGATTATTACGACATGTCCGATTTGGTCGGCACGCACATCGCCGCCCGCGTCCCGGGGGAGGAAGGCGCTTTTCTGCTTAACCCCTACGGCATGTATTTCGACGAGATCACGGCGTCGAGCCTGATCAAGGTGAATTTCGACGGCGACGTGCTGACTGAAAACCCGGAATACCAGGTCAACGCCGCGGGGTTCACGATCCACAGCGCGGTGCTGGAGGGGCGGCCGGACGTGGCGTGCTCGCTGCACACCCATACGCGCGCCGGTATCGCCGTCTCGACCATGGAATGCGGCCTGCTGCCGCTGTCGCAGCATTCGATGCGGTTCTACAAATCGGTCTCCTATCACGACTATGAAGGCGTCGCGACGAACCTCGACGAACGGCAACGGCTGCAGCGCGATCTGGGCGCGGAAAATCACGCGATGATCCTCCGCAATCACGGCCTGCTGGCCTGCGGGCGCAGCGTGTCGGAGGCGTTCTGGCTGCATTTCCGCCTGGAGAAATCCTGCCAGGCGCAGGTCGATGCGATGTCGACGGGCGCGGAGCTCAAGCTCGTGCCGGAAGAGGTGTGCGAGCATACCTTGGGCCAGATGCAGGCCGGCGGTACGCGGTTTGGCGATACCGGCTGGCCCGGACATCTGCGCCGGCTCGACCGGATGGATCCCAGCTACAAGCATTGATCCGCGGGAGACAAGGGAGGGGCCGCCAGTGACCGACTATGCGCCGAAACGCTTCGAGGAACCGGATCGTGAATCCCTGCCGCCCGCGCAGCAGGCGGCTTATGACCGGTTGTTCGAGGTCTATGGCGACCGGTTACCCGGCCCCTACCGGATCTGGCTGCAGTATCCCGACTTCGCCGAGGCGATGGAGCATGTCGGCAAATATTTTCGCGAGAAAAGCGTCGTGCCGCGCCGGCTGCGCGAAATCGCCATCATCATGGCGGCGCGCAGCATCAACGCCGAATACGCCTGGCAATCGCACCGCCGTTCGGCCGCCAGGGAAGGCATCTCCGATGCCGCGATCGACGCCATCCGGGAGGGTCGGGAGGCCACCTTCGACAAGGAGGACGAAGCCGCAGTTTACGCCTATTGCAAGCAGATGCTGGAGAACAACCGGGCCGACGACGCGACCTGGGACCGCATCAACGCGGTGCTCGGCGACCGCGGCGTGATGGAGCTGACCGCAGTGACCGGCTATTACGGCCTGGTCGGCATCTTCCTCAACGCCTATCGTTTCCCGCCGACCGGCGAAGGCCCGCGCGAACTGGAAGAGTAGACAGCGTCAGCCGGCGTCCGGACGCACGCGATTCGGCGAATTCGCCTCAGGCCGCCATGTTCTAACCGCACCGGCTGGGGTATGATCGGCGTCCCCGAGGCCATCTCACATCGAACGGATCCATGAGCACGGAAAACAAGACCGTCAACGCGGCCGTCATCATCATCGGCAATGAAATCCTGTCGGGCCGCACCCAGGACAAGAACGTCGCCCACATCGCGCTCACCCTGAACGAGGTCGGCGTGCGGCTGGCGGAGGTGCGGGTGGTGCCCGACATCGAGGACGAGATCGTCGACGCGGTCAACACGCTGCGCGCCAAGTTCGATTACGTGTTCACCACCGGCGGTATTGGTCCGACCCATGACGACATCACCGCCGAATGCGTGGCCAAGGCGTTCGGCCGCAAGCTGATCCGTCACCCGGAGGCCTATCGCCGGCTGATCGAGCGTTACGAGCAGTCGGACATGGAGTTGAACGAGGCGCGGCTGCGCATGGCCAACACGCCGGAAGATGCGACGCTGATCGACAATCCGATCTCCACCGCACCCGGCTTCCGGGTCGAGAACGTCTTCGTCATGGCGGGCGTCCCGTCGATCATGCGGGTGATGCTGGACGGCGTGAAGGACGGGCTGGTCGGCGGCCAGCCGGTGCGGGCCCGCACGGTGCTGTGCAATCTCGGCGAAGGCACGGTCGCCGAGCCGCTGGGCGGGCTTCAGATCGATTTTCCCGATATAGACATCGGCAGCTACCCGCAGTATTCGCGCGGCCAGTTCCGCGTCAGCCTGGTAATGCGCGGCACCAACCCGGACACGCTCGATGCCTGCGTCGAGGCGGTGATGAAGATGGTGCGCGGCCTCGGCGGCGAGCCCCGCCGCGAGGAAGACGAGCATGCCGATGGACCCTGACCGCCGGGTGCTGATCCTCGCCTTCGACGCGCTGCGGCCGGACATGGTGACGCCGGCGCTGATGCCGAACCTGTGCGCGTTTGCGAAATCGGGCGTGTTTTTCCCGCACAGCCGGGCCACCTTTCCGACCGAGACGCGGGTCAACCAGACGGCGCTGGTCACCGGTTGCTATCCCGAACGCCACGGCATCGTCGGCAACCGGTTTCTCGATTCCGTGGCGTCGCCGGGACGGCTGTTCAACACCGGAGACGAGACCGAGCTGTGCGAAGGCGACCGCCGGCTCGGCGGTAAGTTGGTCGACGTGCCGGTGCTTGGCGAACTCCTGGCCGAAGCGGGCAAGACGCTGGCGGTGCTGAGCTCGGGTACGCCCGGCGGCTGCCGCATGCTGCACCACAAGGCGGAGACGCTCGGCGTGTTCCGCCTCGCACTGCACCGGCCCGACGCCTCGGTGCCGGAAGCGCATATCGCGGCGGCGCTGGCCAGGGTCGGCGCGATTCCGCCGCACGAGATTCCCTCGCTCGACTGGCTCGGCTACACCACCGACACCTATCTGAACTATATCGAGCCCGAACTCGCGCCGGACGTTACCGTGCTTTGGTATTGCGAGCCGGACAGCAGCTATCACCACCGCGGCATCGGCACCGAGGCGAACCTCGCCTCGATCCGCCGGGTCGATGCGGAGCTGGGGCGCATTCTGGACTGGCGGCGCAGGGGGCCGGGCGAGTCCCTGCAGGTCATCACCCTGTCGGATCACGGCCAGATCAGCGTGGCCGCGAAACGCCTCGGCCTCGCCGAGCGCATGGCGGAGGCCGGGTTCACCGTCGGCGAGACGACGGAAGAAGGCGCCGACGCGGCGCTCGCGCTGTCCAGCGCCGGCGGTATCTACGTGCGCGACTCCGATCCCGACTTGGTGCGGCGGATCGTTCATTGGCTGCAGCGCCAGGATTGGTGCGGGCCGGTCTCCACCCGCGACGGCGACGGCGCGTTGCGCCACGCCGACATCCGCATCGACCACCGCCGCGCGCCGGATATCGGCCTGGTGCTGGCGAGCGACGACCGCGTCAATCCGCAGGGGCATGCGGGCTACACCCTGCAGGACGCCGGCTATCCGGTGGAGGGCGGGCTGCATGGCGGGCTGCATCGGGCCGAGCTGAACAACTGGCTCGCGGTGTCCGGCGACGCCTTCGCCTCGGGCCGGGAATCGCCCTTGCCGGCCGGGTTGGTCGACGTGCTGCCGACCGCGCTGACGACGCTCGGCATGGCGGTGCCGGATCATGTGCAGGGGCGCGTGCTGCGGGAAGCGCTGGCCGAAACCGCGGACGCGCCGCTGCCAACTGCCGAGACCGAAACCGTGACTGCCGAGGGCGTCGACGGCTACCGCGCCCACCTGACCGTCAGCCGGGTCGGCGACACCCCCTATCTCGACCGCGGCTGGGTCGAGCGGGGCTGACCCACCGATCCTTCCCGCATGGCTATTGTTCGACCGGCGATTTCGTTTTCTTATTGTGCGGTGGATCGAGTCGGGGGCGTATGCGAGACAATGAGGAAAGACATGCCGGTATTGTTCAGAAACATCCTGATGATGGCGTTCGCCATCCTGCTCGTCCTGCCGTCCGCCGCCGAGGCGCAGAAACGTAAGGACGTGAAGGGCAGCCGCGACCATCCGGCGGTCGGTGCGCGCTATCCCGGCTCCAATATCGTGCGCTACATCACCAAGGAATTCGACGAATATGTCCTGCTGCTGGGCAAGGCCAAAAAGCGCAACACGCCGGGCAAGCATGAAGCCCTGGAAGGCAAGCTGACGCGCCTCTCCTACGAGATCGAAAAAGGGCGCACCACCCTCGAAGTGTACCGCAATTATGAGACCGCGCTGGCCGGCAAGGGGTTCGCGACCCTGTTCAAATGCAAGAACAAGGATTGCGGCGGCCGGGCGTTCAATCATACGGCCGTGCCCTATTGGGACGGTTTCGCCGAGAATTATTCGGATCAGCGCTATCTCGCGGCGAAGAAGGAAGGGCCGGAGGGCACCGTCTATGCGGCGCTGTATGTCGTTCGCAATGCCTCCACCGGCGGGCCGAAACGCAACCGGATTTATGCCCAGCTCGACATCGTCGAGATCACGGCGATGCGCGAGAAAATGGAAGTGGTCGACGCGGCGGCAATGCAGAAGGCGCTCGACGCGGCCGGTCATATCGCGCTCTACGGCATCCTGTTCGATCACAACAGCGCCAAAATTCGCCCGGCGTCGACGAAGGCGCTGGCCGAGATTGCCAAGCTGCTGAAGGCGCGGCCGAAGCTGAAGCTGTTCGTCGTCGGCCATACGGACAATCAGGGCAAGCTCGCCTATAACCGGACGCTCTCGCAGCGCCGCGCCGAATCGGTGGCCGCCTATCTCGCCAAGAACCACCGCGTGAAGAAGGCGCGGCTGGTGCCGCACGGTCTCGGCTTCCTGGCCCCGGTGGCAAGCAACCGCACCGAGGCCGGCCGCCAGAAGAACCGCCGCGTCGAACTGGTCGAACGCTGAGCGCGGCGGCCGCCTGCAACCGCTCGCCCGGTCTTGCGGCGTCCCGATCCGGCGGCTAGAGCAGCGTGCGCCCAATTGGGCGCACATAAGCTGCTCTATCTCAATAACATCGATCAACTTATCTGCCTTTAAATGATTCCATTTAAAGGCAGGTTGATCTAGGGTGCCGCCGCGCTGCCGTCCTGAACATTGCGATGCCCGCTTGGCGGAATTGGTAGACGCAAGGGACTTAAAATCCCTTGGCCTTCGGGCCGTCCCGGTTCGAGTCCGGGAGCGGGCACCAGCTTTGGAGACGTCTATTCGCGTCCGGTTACGGAGCGCCGTAGACATCGAACGTAATCATTGAAATGTCCGCTTTGTCCCGAATCTCGGTCATCGCCAAGAAACATTCGGTGTCTGCCTCAGGCTATATGCGGACATCATTACCCTCACTGCCTCACGCTTTGGCAGATTTTTGCGCCCATCACGATATTGAATCCCGCGCCGCTCGGTTAACATGGCGCAGCAATTCGGGTTTCTCACCAAACACGGACGGACACTTCACCATGATCGACTTCATCGGACAGCCGGAGCCGGATTCAATTAGACCCTTTAGCCGCGCGACACGCGCCGCCGGCCTGATATTCGTTTCCGGGCATTCGGCGCCGCACGATCCCGCGAGGGGTATCGAGCGCGGCGCGACCGCGGCGGAGCAGGTTCGAAACGCGCTCACCTTCATTGACCGGATTTTGCGCGAGCAAGGCAGCTCGCTCCAGCGCGTCGTGCAGGTCACGATGCTGATTACAGACCCCGCGAATTATGCCGCCTGCAATGAAGAGTACGTGAAGCACTTTCCGGACGGGCTGCCGGCGCGTCATACCGTTCGTTTCGGCGTCCCAACGGAAGCAATGGTCGGATTCTCTTGTATTGCGCTGGCCGCAGACTGACGCGGTCAGTTTGGACGCCCCTATGATGCTAGGATTCCCTCCGACATAAGCGAAGGCGAAGTCGCAGAGTCAGCATGAACCATAATCCAGGATTCGCACACTCTGACGGTGGAAAAGGAAGGTCTGAGGCAACTATGGAACCCCTTCAAGACGATACCCTGCCGAACGGGATACGAGGACGCTTCGTCGAGGCGGTGAACGGCCTCCAAATGCATGTGCTGGAAGCCGGATACGATGCGGCCGATAGGCCGGAGTTGCTCCTTCTACATGGCTTTCCTGAGCTGGCCTACAG
>CAYYBI010000133.1:0-13142 GCA_964469835.1 uncultured Rhodospirillaceae bacterium | reverse complement strand
TGATCGCCGCGTCGCGCACGGTGCGCGTCATCGGTCCCGCCTGATCGAGCGACGAGGCAAAGGCGACAATGCCCCACCGCGAACAGCGCCCATAGGTCGGCTTCATTCCGACGATCCCGGTGAATGCGGCGGGCTGGCGGATCGATCCACCGGTATCGGTGCCCGTCGCCGCCAGCGCAGCGTGAGCCGCCACCACCGACGCCGATCCGCCGGAGGACCCACCCGGCACCAGTTTCTTGTCCGGCGCGCCATCCGCCTTCCAGGGATTTTCCACCGGGCCGTAGTAGCTGTTCATATTGGCCGAGCCCATGGCGAACTCGTCCATATTGAGCTTGCCGAGCATCACCGCGCCCGCGTCGAAAAGCTGGGCCACGACCGTTGAGGTATAGGCGGGAACGAAACCGTCGAGGATATGGCTGCCCGCCGTCGACAGAACCCCTTCCGTGCAGAACAGATCCTTTACGCCGATCGGGATGCCGGCCATGGCGCCGCCCTCGCCCTTGGCTACCCGCTCGGCCGCCGCATCAGCCATCGCCAGTGCCTTTTCGGGAGTCTCCGTGATAAAGGCGTTGAGCGGTCGCGCCGCCTCCACCGCCGCGATATAGGCCTCCGTCAATTCGCGGGGCGAGGCGTCACCCTTCCGAATCGCGTCGCGCGCCTGCGCCAGCGTGAGATCAAGTACACCCGCCATCATTCCACCACTTTGGGCACGGCAAAGTATCCCTTTTCGGCGGCTGGCGCGTTTTCCGTCACCGTATCCGGATAGCCGCCATCGGTTACGTCGTCGGGCCGCTTGGGAAGAACCGCCTCGATCACCGACGTCATCGGCGGCACGCCCTCGGTATCGACCTCGCGAAGCTGTTCCACCCATCCGAGAATATTTGAAAGTTCGGCGGCCAGCGCCGCCCGATCCGCCTCCGGCACCTTGATACGCGCCAGGGTTGCGATTTTGGCGACTGTCGCCTCATCGATTGCCATAGTGCCGATTTCCCCGTCTCAATTTGGCGCGAATTATCGGGCGGAAGCTAGCATCGGGGTCTGACCGCCGCAAGCGGCGGAAAAGCCATGGACTGTGAGGTGACTATGCCTCAAAAAGACGCTCCGGATACAATAGCGGAAACGGACCGAATGACACTTTGCACCCTGGACGAATTGGCGGCGGCGCTGCCGCGCGGTGCGCGGCTGCTCGGTCTCGACCTGGGATCGAAAACCATCGGTCTCGCGCTATCCGATCCCGGCCTGATGGTGGCGAGCCCGATCGACACGATCCGCCGCAGCAAATTCACCAAAGACGCGGAAACGCTACTTCAAGTGGTCGCGGAGCACCGTGTCGGCGGGCTGGTGATCGGCCTGCCGGTCAACATGGACGGCAGCGAGGGCCCGCGCTGCCAGTCGACCCGGCAATTCGCCAGCAACCTGCTCGGCAAAATCGACATCCCGATTGCGTTCTGGGACGAACGCCTGTCGACCGCCGCCGTCGAACGCGTGCTGATCGGCGAGGCCGATATGAGCCGCAAAAAACGCGGCCAAGTGGTCGATCAGATGGCCGCCGCCTACATCCTGCAAGGCGCGCTGGACGCCCTCGCCCACCGGCAATAATTGGATTTGGTTTCGTGCGATTGCCGCGCTTGCATGGGCGCGGCAATTTTGTCGTAAGCTAACCGGGAACTTTTTCAATCAACCTGCCGCCGACGGCGGACACACACAAGGAGACCGATCCATGGCGTCCTCAAAGAAAACGGCGTATGAACTCGTGCCCCAATTGGGCAAGCTTCGCGACGAAGTGCTGTTCGGCGATGTCTGGGAACAGCCGGAACTGACCAAGCGCGACCGCAGCCTGATTACCGTCGCCGTGCTGACCGCGCTGTACCGCACCGATGAGCTGCGCGGCCACATGAAGCGCGCGCTTGACAATGGCGTCACCCAGGACGAATTGCGCGGCATGATCACGCATCTGGCGTTCTATGCCGGTTGGCCGACTGCCGTAAACGCCGGTCGCGTGGCGCTGGAAGTCTTCGAAGACGACTAGAGCCGCAAAACAGGTAGGTGGATTCCGGACCGGCGCGCAGCGCCGTCCGGAATGACGCCGCTATCGCCTTACAATTGCCGGCCCTTGCGGGCGATGAAGTCGGGGAACGCGTCCTCGGCCTTGGCGCCGCGCATCACATTCGACGTGTAGTGCTTTTCGTTGGCCCACTGGCCTTCCAGATCCGCCGCCATGTCGCGCAGCAGCAGTTCCTTGATTCCCATTACTGCCCGCGTGTCGTTGTTGGCGATGGTCGTGGCGATTTCCATGGTCTTGGCGCGCAGCTCGCTGCTCGGCACCAGATGGTTGAGCAGGCCGATGCGATAGGCTTCCTCCGCCTCGACGATCCGCGCGGTGAACAGCAATTCCTTGGCGATCGGCCAACCGACCTGGTTCGGCAGCGTCCAGGTGCTGTTGATCCGCCCATAGGCCGCCGCGAGAAAGCGAAATTTGGTTCTCTCGCAGCCGATACGGATGTCCAGCGATGATGCCAGCACCGCCCCGCCGCCATAGGCAAGCCCGTTCATCATGCCGATGACCGGCTTCGGGCAGGCGCTCAGCTCATAGCTGCCGCGGCCCCACACCGCTCTTTTCTTGTCGAGCTCTTCCTCGGTGTACTTTTTGTCGTTCGCGCGCTGTTCGTGGATATCGCCGCCGGCGGTAAACGCCCGGTCGCCGGATCCGGTGATGACGACGCACCCGATCGCATCATCCTCGCCCATGCGCTTTACCGCATCGTGCAGTTCCGAGCTCAGCTTATTGTTCATGGCGTTGAGCACTTCGGGACGGTTCAAGGTGACGATCCCAACCCCGTCTTCGATCTCTGTCGTAACGTGTTCATAGGCGCTCATCGGCGGCCCTCCCTCTTGCGGACATCCGCCCATGCTACGCGCACGGGCCGGATTGTCACGCCGTTGCACAAATTTCCATATGCAGACACGGCCTTTCGGCCGCACCCGCCTACTTCACCGAAGAAAAGCTCGTCGGCAGCAGCATCTGGTTGCTGAGCGTCGCGACGATCGGGCCGTCCTTTTCGGACGCCGCCCGCTTTTCGTGCCATTCCGGATCGTTCGCGAACGCCTCCCACTTCTGTTCCCGCTCGGCCAGCGAGTCCCACGCCAGCATATAATACAGGTCCTGGTTGGATTCGCCGATCCCGACGGTCCAAAAACCGGCCTGGCGTATGCCATGCCGCTCCCACAGTTTCAGCGTCACGGTGTCGAACCGCTTCAACAAGGCCGGCAGCCGGCCAGTCACGCAGTGATATATGCGAAGCTCGTAGATCATGGTGCGTTCCCTCCCCTATTCGGATAGTATTGGAACCCTGGTGAGCGGCCGATACCGCGTCCGCCTTACCAGTATTCCGCCCTAAAGCCGCGCGCTTGTCATCTGTTGATCGGCCGGTGCTCCGGTTGCTAGACTTTTGACAGACCCATCATCAATCGCAATTCGACCGCCGAGGAGTGTCCGCATCATGAAGAAAGGCAGTTCCAGAATTGACGCCGGAGCCATCAGCTTCACCGTCCAGCAGGAGCAGTGGGACGGCAATATTCACAGCCATCCCGATCAGGGCGTGGTCATTCTCGTGACCGGCGAAACCGATGGCACGGAAAAGCCGTTGCTACGGTTCAACTGCTTCGACGTCGAACGCAGCTATATCTATGGGCCCGAAGACAAGAACAAGCTGTGCCGGATGGATACCATCGTCGACGGCAACCCAATCGGCTGGAGCGTCCGGCAATTGCGCGGCAACCTGCCGACGATGCTGAACGCCGCCGGCTACGAGGATGTCGCAGCCGCGGTCGACATGGATTTGGTTGGGCAAAAGCTCGACGAAGTCGAAGCGACCGCGCGCGAGGCGGCGATCAGCGGGCGGCGCACCGTCAAACACAACCGCGGCACGGATATATTCGAGGCCGGCAACATTCGCTTCGGCCTCGAACTGCGGACGCTCGGCCGCGATGGCGGGCTGGCAATCCATGTGATGTCCGATCTCGTCGGAACGCCTACCGATCCGTACACGTCGGAAACCGAAATTCTCGCCTTCGACTGTTTCCGCGAGGCGCCGCATTATCATTACGGCCCGCGCGAAAAGAACCATCGGATCTATTGGGACAAGACCTTGATCCCCGACCCGCTGGAATGGACGCTCGACGTGCTGAAGGCGCGCAAGCTGCGCGAAATGATCGAAGCCGCCGGTTACCCCGGTGTCGCGACCAACCTCGACGAAGATCTGGTCGCCTCCCTGCTCCCGGCGATCGAAGCCAAGGCGCGCGAAATGCAACCGAAGGCGGCGTAGGGCTCAGCGCTCAGGTCAGCTCCGCCCGCGATGACGTCTTCGCCGCGCCGCGCCGTTGTTCGCCGGCGAGGGCGACGGTGATGGCGCCGGCGGCGACGATCAGCAGGGATGCGGTCGCGAGACAGCCGGTGATGCCCCACAGCTGGTACGACAGGCCGGAGAGCAGGCATCCGACGAGCCGTCCCCCGGCATTCGCCATGTAGTAGAAGCCGACGTTGAGCGCCACCTTGTCCGCATCGGTAAAGGCCAGGATCAGGTATGAGTGGACCGAGGAATTGATGGCGAAGACGACACCGAAAACCGCCAGTCCGCCGACCACCGGAACCAAGGGGTCGACGCCGGCCGCCAGGGCAAGAGCAATACCTATGGGAATGGCGGCGAGCAGGAATGCCCAGCTTTGCGCAGCGCGCGTCTCCGACGATCGGCCGTCCGCGGACCGTTTAACGAGGTTTGGCGCCGCCGCCTGCACCACGCCGTAGCCGACGACCCAGGCGGCGAGAAATCCGCCGACCTGGGTGAATGTCCAGCCCAACACCTCGTACAGGAAGATCGGCACGCCGACGACGAACCACACGTCGCGCGCGCCGAACAGGAAGAAACGCGCGGCCGATAGCAAGTTGATGGCGCGGCTCTTGGAAAAGATGCGGCTGAACTTGACCTTCGTCTTGGCCTTGCCGAGACCACCCGGCAGGAAGGCAATCGCCGCAATCAGGACGACCGCGAGCCCGCCCGCCATCGACCACAAGGAATGTTCGAAACCGAGCGTCGCCAACAGAAAGCCGCCGAGAAAAAATCCGGCGCCCTTGAGCGCGTTCTTCGACCCGGTCAGCAGGGCAACCCATTTGAACAGGGCCGAATGGGCGTCGTCCGGCACGACCAGCTTGATCGCACTCTTCGAGCTCATCTTGGTCAGATCCTTGGCGATCCCCGACAGGCCCTGGGCCGCGACGACAAAAGCGACCGACAGCCCGCGCGACCACGCGGGATCCAGCATCGAGAGCATGCCCAACGCGGCGATCTGCAACGCGATGCCGGTATACAGCGTGATCTTCAAGCCGATGCGGGAGCCGATCCAGCCGCCGAGCAAATTGGTGACGACGCCGAAGAACTCGTACAGCAGAAACAGAAATGCGAGCTCCAGCGGCGTGTAGCCCAGCGTGTGAAAATGCAGCAGCACCAGCATGCGCAACGCGCCATCAGTCAGCGTGAAGCCCCAATAGGAGGCCGTGACCACGGCATAATTGCGAAGATCGACCATCGGAAATCCTGCTGCCTAGACCATTTCTTGTTTAAATTGACTCAAATGAAATGGTCTATCTATTTGTTTTTACGCAAATACGTCGTCGCGAACCGTTTCGGTTCGCTCGGAATTTGCTCTAGCTAATCGGCCGCCGCCGCGCGCACCATTCCCGCCGCGACCTTGTCGGCGAGCTCGGTCATGCGGCAGACATAGCCGTATTCGTTATCGTACCACGCCAGCACCTTCACCTGCGTCCCGTCGACTACCATGGTGGAAAGCGCATCGACAATTGCCGACCGCGTATCGTTGACGTAGTCGACCGACACAAGCGGGCGTTCCTCGTAGCCCAGAATACCCGCCAAATTCCCCGATGCCGCATCGCTAAACAGGCCATTAACCTCCTCGACGGTCGTCGCACGCCGGAGCTCGAAGACGCAATCGGTGAGCGAGGCGTTCAGCAGCGGCACGCGGACCGCGATACCGCTTAGCCTGCCCTTCAGTTGTGGATAAATCAGGCCGATTGCCGTCGCCGAGCCGGTCGAGGTCGGAATCAGCGATGTCAGCGACGACCGGGCGCGGCGCAAATCCTTGTGCGGCGCGTCGACCACGGTCTGCGTATTGGTGACATCATGCACAGTGGTAATGACGCCGTGGCGGATGCCGATCTCCTCCTGCATCACCTTGACCACCGGGGCGAGGCAATTCGTCGTACACGACGCGGCGGTCAGCAAATGGTGTGTATCCGGATCGTAGAGGCCGTCGTTCACGCCCATGACGATATTCAGCGCCGCATCATCCTTAACCGGCGCGGCGACGATCACCTTGGCGACGCCGCCGTCGAAATAGGGTTGCAGGGTTTCCGGCGTGCGGAACCTGCCGGAACATTCGAGGACCAGATCGACGCCAAGATCGCGCCACGGCACGTCACCGGGCGCGGCATGCTCCGAAAACGTCAGGCGCTCGCCGCCAACGCGCATCGCCTCTCCCTCGGCTTCGACCGCCACAGGCCATCTCCCATGCACGCTGTCGAAGGCGAGCAGATGGGCGGCCGTCTCCACCCCGCCCTTGATTTCGTTGACGTGGACGATCTCGATATTGCCCGCGCCCCAAACGCCGCTCGGCTGGTGCAGACTTTCACGCCACGCGGGATCAAACCCCCAGGCGGCCCGCAGCGCCAGCCGGCCCATCCGCCCGAAACCGTTGATGCCAACCCTGATCGTCATGCGTGATCCCTTGTCCCGTTTGCTGCGCGCCGCAACGGCGCCCGGTATTGCACCGATTTGTTACAATTCGACTACCAACCCGTCATACGCGCACTCTTCCGGTACGGTGTCGGCCATCGCCAGCATTTCCGGGCTCATATGGGTCAGGATCATGCGTTTGGCGCCGAACTCCTGCCGATGTTCCTCAATTGTTGCATAGTTGAGATGCCACTTGATCGGCTTTGTGTGGAAATAGCATTCGGCGATGAACAAATCGGCGCCCCGGCTCGCCTGGGCAAGCTCCGGCGTAAAGTCACCGTCACCGGAATAGGTCACGACCTTGCCGCCGACTTCGACCCGCAGCGCCGTCGGATCGGTCTGCCAAGTGTGCTTGGCGGGAAAGGGCGTCGCCTTCAGACCCAGGAATTCGCTGGTTTCGCCGACCGGCAGCTCGGCATAGTCGATCGGAAATTTCGGTTCCATCACGCTCATGCCGGGAAACAGGATTTCGGCGGTCTCCTGGAGCCGTGCCTTGAGGTTCTTCGGCCCCGCGATGGTCAGCGGCCGGTCGCGCTTTGCGCCGAGCATCGCGTCCATCAGCATGAAGGGAATGCCGGCCGAATGATCGGCATGGATATGCGTCAGCAGGATGGCGTCGATCGAGTTGTGCGGAATTTCCTGCGCGTTGAGCGCAATCAGCGACGACGCGCCAAAATCGATGGTGAAGCGGATGCCCGGCCCGTCGACCAGAATACAGGTGTTGAACCGACCACCGCTGCCAAAGGCGTCGCCAGAACCCACGAAGTTCACTTTACACGACATCGTAGCCCGCCTTTCCAATTACCTGGCATCAAATGATACCGTTTGCTTTAAGCGCCTGCCGTTCGTCCGCACCCAAATCAAGCAACTCCGCCAGAACGTCGTCGGTGTGCTCGCCCATGATGGGCGGCGGACGGCGGTAGGTCACCGGCGATTCCGACATCTTGATCGGGTTGCCGATCAGCCGCACCGGCCCGCCATCAACCAGCGGGTGATCCATCTCGATCAACATGTCGCGGTGCTGCACTTGCAGGTCGGCAAAGACGCGGTCGATGGTGTTGATCGGAGCACACCCAACCCCAGCGTCCGACAATGCCGGTATCCAGTCGTCGATCGTCCGGCGCCGGGTAATCTCGGAGACCGCCTCGGTCAGCGCCGCGCGGTTGCGCACCCGGTCCGGATTGGTCTTGAAGCGCGGGTCGTCGAGCAGACCGGGCGCTTCGGCGACCGCGCAGAAGCGCTGGAACTGCCGGTCGTTGTTGGCGGCGATGATGATGTAGCCGTCCGAGGTCGGGAATGCCTGATAGGGCGCGCTGTTGGGGTGCGCGGTGCCGAGCCGTCCCGGTGCGACGCCGGATGCAAGGTAATTGAGCCCCTGATTGTAGAGCCAGGATACCTGCGCATCGAGCAATGAGATGTCGATGTGCTGGCCGGTGCCATGCGTGTCCCGGTGACGCAACGCCGACTGCAAGGCGACCGCCGTGTACATGCCGCTCATGACATCGTTGATCGCCACGCCGACCTTGACCGGCGGGCCGTCCGTCTCGCCCGTAATACTCATGATGCCGCCCATGCCCTGGGCCATCATGTCGTAGCCCGGACGCGCCGCATATGGACCAGTCTGGCCGTAACCCGTGATCGAGCAGTAGATGAGTTGCGGGAACGCATCCTTCAGATCCTCGTATCCGAGTCCATATTTGCCGAGGCCGCCGACCTTGAAGTTCTCGACCAGCACGTCGCAATGGGCGACCAGCCGCTTCACCAGCTCAGCGCCTTCCGGCTTGGAGAGGTCGACCGTGACCGACCGCTTATTGCGGTTGGCACAAAGGTAATAGGCGCTCTCGGTGGTGTCGACGCCGCCCGCGTCCTGCAGGAACGGCGGCCCCCAAGTGCGAGCTCGTCGCCGACCCCCGACCGTTCGAGCTTGATGACGTCGGCCCCAAGGTCGCCCAGCAATTGGCAACAGGACGGTCCGGCCAGCACCTGGCTCATATCCAGGATGCGAATTCCTTCGAGCGGCCCGGCGGCGTTCGGCATCGTTTCGTCCTTTTGTGTCATTCATCGTGCACGGCGGCCGCGTAGGGTTGTCCGCGCCGCGACCACCGATTGTATATACACATTCAGGTCGTAGTCATTCAAACTGGATCGGCGCGAACCGCGTTGTCTCGGCCCGCCTCTTGCCGCATTATTCCGCCCCGGAAACCGACCCCATAAAATGCATAAATTGGGCTCGCTCCCTCATTCTAACCTGCTGCGGACCGCGACCATGACCCCCCCGCCCCTCGACATCCGCCCCCTCGCCGGCGCGCTCGGCGCGGAAATCGCGGGCACCGATCTGTCGCAGCCGCTGGACGATGCGGTCTTCGCCGAAATTCACCGGGCGTTCCTCGACCATCAGGTGATCGTCTTTCGCGACCAATCGATCACGCCGCAGCAGGAATTGGCGTTCGCGCGGCGCTTCGGCACGCCTGGAATCTACCCCTTCATGGCCGGACTGCCCAACGCGCCCGAGGTCACCGAGATACTCAAGACCGAGACGGACAAAATCAATTTCGGCGGCTATTGGCATTCGGACACGACCTATATGGAAAAGCCCGCGCTCGGCACCGTGCTCTACGCCCACGAGGTGCCGGCCGCCGGCGGCGACACGCAGTTCGCCAATCTTTATCTCGCCTATGACTCCCTGTCGGACGGCATGAAGGATTTGTTGAGGACGCTGCGTGCCATCAACAGCTCCGCCCAAAAAGATCGCGGTGGCCGGGCGCGAAAAATGATCGCCATCAACGGTATGAAAGACGGCTTTCGGAAAGAAGCTGAAGAACTCGAAGCCGAGCACCCGGTGGTGCGCACCCATCCGGAAACCGGCCGCCAATCGCTCTACCTCAACCGGTCGCATACGGTGCGTTTCGCCGGCTGGACCGAGGAAGAAAGCGGGCCCCTGCTGCGCTTCCTCTGCGCCCACGCAATCCGGCCCGAATTCACCTGCCGGGTCCGCTGGGCGCCGGGCACGCTCGTGGTGTGGGACAACCGCTGCACCCTGCATCAGGCGGTCAACGACTACGCGGGCCAGCGCCGCCGCATGCACCGGATCACTATCGACGGCGACCGGCCGTTCTGAGAGGAAAAAATGGCAATACCCGAGGCTCGGCCGGTGGCACCTGCGCCGCACCGATGATATTGTCCGCAGGCACTGCAAAAGGAGCGAATGGCATGGCGGCGAATGGCATTGATGTGCAGAAAATCTCCGGCGCACTGGGCGCTGAAATCCATGGTGCCGATCTCAGCGGGCCGCTCAGCAACACGGAGTTCGATGCTGTCCACCAGGCCTTTCTCGACCACCAAGTGATCTTTTTCCGCGACCAGAAAATCACCCCGGAACAGCATTTGAGCTTCGGACGGCGCTTTGGTGAACTGGACATCCATCCCTATGCCGCCGGCCTCGACGAATTTCCCGAGGTCCTGCCGGTCGTAAAGGAAGCCGACGACACAACCGCCGTCAATTTTGGCGGCACCTGGCATTCCGACGTGACCTTTTATGAAAAGCCGGCCCTCGGCTCCATCCTGTACGCGCTCGACGTGCCGACGCATGGCGGCGACACCCAGTTCGCCAGCCAATATCTCGCCTATGAGGCGCTGTCCGACGGGCTCAAAGCGACGCTTGACGGCCTGACCGCCATGCATAACGCCGCCAACGCCTACGGCCGGAACGGTCGCACGGACAAACGCTTCGAAACCACAAACCAGAAATCTATGAATGTGCGGGTCGGCGACGACGACGAAGCCGAGGCGGAGGTCGAGCACCCGGTGGTGCGCACCCATCCGGAAACCGGCCGTAAATCTCTATTCGTGAATCACGTCTTCACCCGCCGCTTCAAGGGCTGGACCGAAGAAGAGAGCACGCCGCTGCTGAAGTTTTTGTATGCGCATGCGGTGCGGCCGGAATTTACCTGCCGGTTTCGCTGGCGCAAGGGCTCCATCGCCTTCTGGGACAACCGCTGCGTCCAGCACTTTGCCCTGAACGACTATCACGGCCAGCGGCGCGAGATGCACCGAGTCACGATTATCGGCGACCGGCCGGTTTGAGCCGGCGGGGGGTAATACGGAATGCCAACGCACAAGGACGTCCACGGTCTACCCATGACCGCGAGCAGCCAGGACGCGGTCGATGCCTTCGACCGGATGGTTGATCAATTCTTCGAATACAGCCCGCAGACCGGCGCCGCTTTACAGCAAGCGCTTGAGGTGGATCCGGATCTGGTGATGGGCCACTGTATTCAGGGGTATTTTCTTCAGTCGATGGGCAATGCCAACGTGCTTGATCAGGCCGAAGCCGCCTTGGCCAAAGCGGAATCGGGTGCCGCCGGCGCGACCGACCGTGAACGCACCCATGTCGCCGCGCTCGGTGCCTGGTGCCGGCGCGATTTCAACGGAGCGGTAGCGCGCTGGGAGTCCATCCTGATCGATCATCCGCGCGATCTATTTGCCCTTAAGCTGGCCCAGTTCGGACATTTGAACCTCGGCGACGTCGCCAATATCCGCGATTGCATCGCGCGCGTCCTGCCTGCCTGGGATGAGGGCATGCCGCATTACAGCAATGTGCTCGGCATGCGCGCGTTCGGTCTCGAGGAGTCGGGCGACTATCCGGCGGCCGAAGCCGCCGGCAAACGGGCGATCGAGATCAAGCCGAACGACCCATACGCCGTGCATGCCGTCGCCCACGTCATGGAAATGCAGGACCGCCCCCGGGAAGGCATCGACTGGATCACCGGGACGGAACGGCATTGGAGCGACTGCAACAATTACCGCTATCACCTGTGGTGGCACTGTTCTCTCTATTACCTGGATCGCGGGGAATACGACGAGGTGCTGCGGCTGTACGACACGAAAATTCGGGCCGACAAGAACGACCAGATCCGCGATATCGCAAACGCCGTCGCGCTGCTGATGCGGCTCGAATTCCGCGATGTCGATGTCGGCGACCGCTGGTCCGAACTGGCGGAAAAATGCGCGCCGCGGATCGACGAACATCTGCTGCCGTTCCACGACACCCATTTCCTGCTGGCGGTCGCCTGCGGCGGCCGGCGTGACGCCGCCGAGCGGATGATCGAGTCCATGCAGGACTTTGTGTCTACGCGCACCGCAACGATCGTTCCGGTGATGCGTGACGTCAGCATTCCGCTCGCCAAGGCCGTTCTCGCCTATTGCGACCTGGACTATGAACGCGTGGTCGACTTGATGATGCCCATTCGCTACGGGCTCCAGCGCATCGGCGGCAGCCACGCGCAGCGCGATATCTATGCCGAGATGTTGATCGAATCCGCGCTGAAAGGCGGGCAGCACAAGTTGGCGCGCGCGCTACTGGCCGAGCGGTCCGCACTCAAACCCGGCAACCCGCATGTCTGGAAGACCTATGCCCGCGCCCTCGATGGCGTCGGCAACGCGGTGGCCGCGGACAAGGCGCGCGATCGCGCGGCGTCCCTGCTGGCCGCATGACGAGACCACACCAAACGCGCCGATCCGCCGGCGACTACCCCCGGTGAGCGCGACCACCAACGACCAATTGGGCAAGGACCAAAAGTCTCGCCCGGTATTCGGCACGCGCGCCCTGCTCGCGGTGGTGCTGGGCACGGCGGCGATGGTCGTGTTGTTCTTCGCATTCCGGCGCTTCCTGCCCGCCGCCTGGTCGATGCCCGGCAGCGCCGAGCTCTATCTCACCGGTGTGCTCGGCAGCGTCCTGGCGCTGACACCCTTCGCCTATTTCCTCGCCAAGCGGTCCGGCCATAGCGACAACCCGCCCGCCTGGTTCATCGCGCACGCGGTCGCGGGCTGTATCGGCGTCGGCTTGCTGGTCGTCCATTCGGGCCTCTATCTGCGTCGCCCGCCGGCCCTGCTGCTCGCCGGCGGACTTTTCCTGATCGTTCAAGGCGCCTGGGCTCGGATATATCTGGCGCACCGGATCTCCGGCACATTCGGCAGCAAATTCCGTGCCTTCCTGTCGCCTAACCCGCCGGACAAGACGCGCCTCGCGCAGATCGTCGACGCCAAACGCACGCTCCTGGCCACGCTGGACGCGGAAAAATCCGAAGCGACGTTCCGGCCCACCCTGGCGCATTGGCGGGCACACCCAATCCTGACCTGGCGGTACGCCCGGTTGGCGCGGGCGGAGATGGATTTGATTGGCCAGCGCCGTGCCGTTCCGGCGGCGCAGGCCTATTGGCGGGCGCTACACATGGCCGTCGCCGCGCTCTTCCTGCTTGGGCTTGTGATCCATGTCGTGACGGTCACCTTCTTCGCGGGCTACGTGGCCGATGGCGGCCCCATCCATTGGTGGCACCT
>CAYYBI010000132.1:0-4284 GCA_964469835.1 uncultured Rhodospirillaceae bacterium | reverse complement strand
TCACCGAACCGAGTCCGGGCATCGCCCCTATGAAGAGACCGACGGTGCAGCCGAATATGATCAGAGTCAGATTGAGCGGCTCGAACGCGATAAAGAAACCACCGATAAGAAAATTAAGTATTTCCATGGCCTAGATCAGAAGAATATGTCGTATAGCGGGTAAAATGCCGGCTCAGTCACGCCTTTTGGCAGGGTGATCTTCAACGCAATTTCGAAAAAGAAAAATGTCAGGACGGGCGTGAAGACGGCAAAGGCGCCGACCGTGCTCCAACCATGCTTGCCGAGAACGCGCATATAGAAGATCAGGAACAAAGGCACCGACACGTAAATGCCGACGACGTGGATTGCGCCGATCATCGCCGTTAGCGATCCAGCGACGAGCAGAAACAGCTTCAGCGTCTCCAGCCGCATGAACGGTTCGGTCGACCGAGACGGCGCGCTTGACCGGCGAAACCAGCGGACGATGATCATGATGCAGCAAAGCAGCATCCCGAAGCCGAGCCAAAAAGAAAACGCCCCACCGCCCGGACCCTCGTCGGGAATCCAGCCGATGGGGAGTTCCGTACTCTTCCACATGATGCCGGCGGAGAAGAGCGCCAGGCACAAAGCCATGATCAACTCGGCTTTGCGCATTCCGGCGATCCCCCCAATTCGTCGATGTATTTGGCCGGTCAGGCGCTACTTGATTTCGCCCGCCTTCTTCAACAGCCCGCGGTGCACCTCACGCTCTTTGATGAAGTAGGCCGTGAGTTGCTTGCCGGTCAACCAACCGGGGATAAGGCCTTTCTTATTCAGGTAATCCTGCCACTCTTTCGACTTATAGACCTTCTCGAACACGCTGACGTAAAAGGCCTGGACGTCTGGCTTGGTCTTTGGCGGCGCGATGATGCTGCGCTGCATGTAGTAGACCATGTCCTTGCCGAATCCCAACTCTTCGAATGTCGGAATGTTGCCGAACCGGCCTTTAAGCTTGCCCTTCGGCGTGAAGCTCGCGAGCGGGCGCGATTTGCCGGCTTCCCAGAAACCCGCCTGTTCGGACGGATTGTTGACCGTCGAATTGATGTGGTTGCCGATCAGGTTCTTGGCGACTGTTCCGCCACCCTTGAACGGCACGTAGGTTACCTTGATGCCGAACTTCTTCTCCAGCATGCCGGTGACCAGCGAATCTTCCTGACCCTTGCCGGTGCCGCCCATCTTCCAGGACTGCGCGCCGGCCTTCTTGACCGCATTGACGTAGTCCTCGACGGTTTTGATGCCGCTGTCGGAATGGACCCAAAGTTGGAATGTGTCTTCCGCCATGCGCGCGATCGGCGTGAACTTCGAGATATCGACGCCAATGCCCGGATTGCGAAGCGGCGTGGTGTAGTAACTGTTCAACGTCGCCATGATGACATGCGGGTCGCCCGCCTTGTCCTGGACGTAGCGAAGCGCCTCCGCGCCCGAACCGCCGCCCTTGTTGATCGGCACGAACGGCTTCGACGAGAGGTTGTGTTTTTCGATGATGCCTTGAATGAAGCGAGCGAGACGATCGGCGCCGCCGCCTTTGCCGGCCATGATGACGAACTCGACCGGTTTCTTAGGCTCCCAGGCCGCGACTGCGTCCTGCGACGTCGCAAGCGTCCCAAATCCCGAGATCAAGCCAGCGGCGAGGCCAAGAAGCAACGTTCTGCGCGGATGCGCATGGTTTTGGATTGTCATTATTCCCTCCCTGTTAAGATATCGATTTTTTTTATTATTGATTCGGCAAACAGGTTTTCCGAACACAATTCAAGCGTGTTCATGCCTGCGATCTTTGAATTCACGAAGATTTGTCATTCTTGCCGATGACTGCATGTATGCGAAGGCTAGCATACTGTATACCAGATGATAAGCCGGTATTGGATGGACGTGTTGGCGCCATAGGTGTCTTCAAAAGGGACATCTCATCGCGTCAAAGTTGTAGGTCTATTCAAGCAACGTTGCACACCCATCAACCGCGCGCAAGAGCACGCGCAGCTCCGTTGCCTTGGCCGCGAGCCACGTGAAGACCGGTTCGCGATAGACCGCCAACGCCTCCGGAATTCATCTCATCCTGTAGAATATATTGTGTTGTTGGGGAGCGGCGCCGCTCAAATACCTCTACCCGGCCATCCACTCCGCCGCCAATTGCTTTTGCCCCCCTTTTGGGCGAAGGCGTTTGATCAATATACGCCCCCCATTTGCCTGCATTGTGATTCCATCGTCCTGGACGGAAACGAGTTCTCCGGGGCTTCCTTCACCGTCGACGCGCGCGCAATCGTAGACCTGAACCTCCGTACCGTTGATTTCGGTCGATGCGCCGGGCGCAGGGTTACTGGCGCGGATGAGATTGTAGACTTCGGTGACGGGCTTCGACCAATCGATGCGAGCAGTATCCTTTTTGAACCAGCTTTCGTAGGATCCATCTTCCAGGCGTTGATTGTGCTTCAGGAAAATCCCCGCCTTCACGAGATCCAGGCCTTCGATCATGGCGTCCACTCCCATGGGAAACAATTTCCCGAAATAGATGTCGCCCAGCGTCTCGTCCGGACCGATCTCACAGGTTTTCTGCAACATGATCGGCCCTTCATCGAGACCGTCATCGGGCCAGAATATAGTCAGGCCCGTCCGGGATTTACCCATTGCGATCGGCCAGTTGATGGATGAGGGGCCGCGGTGCCACGGACAAAGCGACGGATGATACTGGAACGTGCCGAATTTCGGTGCGTCGCGAACGGCCTGAGGCACAAACAGCAACACATAGGCCATCATGCAGATGTCGGCCTCGAAGCTCTCCATCAACGCCAGGGCCTCGGGCGTCTTCCAGGACGCCGGCTGGTGCACCGGCAATCCGTTTTCACGGGCAAGCTCCGCCAGCGGATCTTCCGGTCTGCCCTCTTTTGTTGGTGCGCAGCAAACCGCGACAACGTTTTCGCCGCGTTCCAACAGCCGTTCCAGAACAGCCTTGCCGAATGCCTGCTGGCCATGGACCACAATTCTCATCGTCTTCCTCCCGTGTCCGAGCAGGCTGATCTGCGCCATCGCCGCTCAAGATGTTATTTTGTGTCGGCTTTATAAGCCTCCGCCCAGTGCGCGCCGGTTCCAGCAATCCACAACGACGTCCGAACAACAAGCGGCGGATTGCGATCCGCATGCAGGTTTCGTCAACGGGGTAATCAATTCTATTCCGTATCCCGTATTTGAACGAACCTCTTGCAGTCTCAGGATCGAACTTAATGACCGATGACTTGGGTTGGCAATAGCGGTCCATGGCGGAGGTCTCATCGCCGACGCGCCGAGATGTGTTTGCTGACCGGTGGATTTACGAACCGGATCGGTCCCAGCCCCACCAGGCGCAGATCGCCTCTCCCATGACGAGGCGCTTGTCCTGGTCGCTGAGCCAAGGCAGTCCCTCGGTAAACATCTCCACGCATTGGCGCCAGGAACAGGGCATCTTCGTGATGTCCGTGCCCCAGAACATGCGGTCCGGACCGAATGCATCATAGATCTGACGCAGATAGGGGTGCATCGCCGGAAACGGATAGGCCTCGCTGGAATAGCCCGGCGCGCCGGTCGCCTTGACCGCCACATTGGGGTGTTTCGCCAGTGCCAGAAGCTCCGGTATGTGCGTCATGGCTTCCGCATCCTTGAGCGTGGTGTTGCCGCCCCTGCCGCCCAGGTGATCGATGGTCAGTCGAAGTCCTGGGTGGCGCTCCGCAATCCGGCCGAACGCCGCGAGCGAATCCGTCGCCAGCGCGGCAATCGGAACGCCCGCGTCTTCCGCCGCGGCCCACAGCCAGTCGAGGGTGCCGTCCTCCACCCACTGCCGCGCGGGATCGCTCAGGAAGGTATACCGCAGGCCGAGCATGCCCGGCTGGTCCCGCCACTTTGCGATCAGCGGGCGGGAGTGCGCCTTGTCGAGCGGCACCGACCCCATGATCGCGAACCGGCCGGGGTAATTCCGCACCGCCTCGAACGCCATCTCGACCGATCCCGGGTCCCAGCTCGGCGGATGAATGACGGCGGCATCGACACCGCCCTCGTCCATCAGGGCGATGGCCTCTTCCGGAGTAAAGGACGTCACTTGAATATGCGCGAGGTTGCTCGGCAGGCCGGTTCCCCAGAGGTGAATTTGGGCGTCGACGATTTGCATCGCATTCTCTTCCTTGCGTGGCTTATTTTGCAGCGTCCGACTTAGGTGCAGATCACTGAATTGGTTGATCTCCGCCCTAATTTTCTCGTTGAGCGAAGACGTCCTTGGCGATGGCGGCGGCGGTCATGGCGGTG